>JBBRSH010000007.1:0-77343 GCA_038245555.1 Pyrinomonadales bacterium
GCACCAGCGTCGACAAGCAGCAGATCGCCGTCCTTGAGCGGCATGTTGTTTTCGACGTAGTGGAGAATGGTCGCGTTATCGCCGCCGCCGACGATCGAATTGTATGCAACGCCGCTCGCTCCCTTGTCACGCATGTACGATTCGATCAAGGATTCGACCTGAAACTCGTTCATGCCGGGTTTGACCTGCTTCATCGCGACGACATGGGCCTCGGCCGAGATCGTAGCGGCGGTCTGCATATACCGGACCTCCTCGGGCGTTTTATGAAGTCGCATGTCACCGATCACGACTGTTGGGTCGATAATGGTGTGCGGCGGATATGCCGTTTTCAGCCTTCTGACACGTTGGTTGGACAGATAGTCAATGATCTGGCCGTCCATCGTGCGGTCGACGGCAAAGCGGTAATAAAGCTTGTCGTGGCCGTCGAGCAGCTTGGCGAGGTCGGCAGCAAATTTCTCGATCGAAATCGCCCGGCCAGCCTTGAAATTCTTGACCGCACCTTCGACGCCCTGCCGGCGGCCGTACCAGGTCTCCATCACGGGATCACGCGGGCGAACGTAAAGCGTAAATGGCTTTTTCTTCGTCGGGTCGATCACCGCAACAGCATCCGGCTCCGGAAATCCAGTCAGGTACCAAAAGTCGGAATCCTGCCTGAACTTGTATTCGGTATCGTAGCTCCGGGTTGATTCGTGTGCCGCCGGTATGATCGCGATCGAGTTGGGTTCCATCGCATCGATAAATTGCTTTAATTGTGCTCGCATATTTTCCTCGTATCCCAAAAAATTGTAACGCAAATCCGGTCATATGTCAGAGGATCGACACGGGCGCGGAGAAATTTCCGAACAAAGTCTTTTCTTGGTGCGAAATTCGAAACGCAGTTTCGTTCGAGTAATGAGATTGCTGATATAATTCACGCAAAATTTGTAAGTTTTAAGGAGATACCAAAATGAAACGATTAATCTGCCTGACAATGATGTTTCTTTTAGCATCGATCGCGGCTTTTGCGGACATTTCACGGCCGCAACCGACGAAAACTCCGAAACCGAGTTCGTCGAAGTCGATCGAAACCGGCATGAGCATTAGGCTTGACGCCAACGCGAAGGAAGCACGGCTGATCATCCCGAAATCGCAGGTCAAACAGCTCCGCGCGGCTCTCGACGACATGGACGATTCGGACAATACCGCCGCCGTTACGGCTCCTGCCGCAATGTCCAGAACCCAGACGATCGTCAGCGGAATGTTTCTAAGCCTCGCCATCGTGTTTGGAGGCATCTGGTTTGTGCGTTCCGGCAAGGCGACGACCAAAGCCGGTAAGACGCTCGTCATTCTTGCCCTGCTCGCGGGCATCGGTTCGGCGGCGACCTTTGTTTATGCGAACGCAGGCCCTCCGGCCGAAGCTCGCAGCATAACCGGCAAGATGTTCGTCCCGGCCATGCACATGTACAACGGCGGCTGGGGCACCGTCAGGCTCGAGACCGGCGACCAAACCCAGATCGAATTGATCGTCCCGAATCCAAAAGACACGCCGAAGTCGGAAGAATAGTCACTCTTCTACCTTTTTCACATTTCCAATGCAGGAAATACGCGTTTCACGATTTGAATTAACGAGCGCTCACGTGTTTTTGATGGCGTTTGTGGTCGCGTGCTCAATTGCCGCCGTGTTGATCGGAGCGGCACCGCTTGCTGCCTCGATCGCGACGATCTTTCTATTTGCGGGCGTCCATAATTTTATGGAGTTTCGCTACTTCGCCGCACGTATGCCGCTGCGTTGGGGACGGTCGCGTCTGTTTTACACAGTCGGCATTGGCGGCGTGATCATTCTGGCAGCGGCGTATTTAACGCTGTATTTTGCAAGCGGCAACTGGCTGTGGAGCCTCGACAGTTGGGCCACTCTGACCGCCACGTGGAACTCGGCTTTCGTACTGTGGCTCGGGCTGCTGTTTTATCTGCGAGGGCGACAGCGGCCAAAAAGCGACTGGGCGTGGGCGTTCCCCGTCGCGTTCCTGCTTTCGGCTCTCGCTTGGATCGTGCCGCAATACTGGAGCCTGTCGCTAGTTTACATTCATCCGTTTATCGCGATGTGGTTTCTCGAGCGGCAGATCCGACGGACCAAACCCGAATGGCTGCGGGCATATCATTACTGTCTCGCTTCAATTCCTGTTTTCCTTGTCGGTTTATGGCTCGCGTTCTCCGGGCGGCCAAATCTGTCTGAGGAAACTAACCTTTTCTGGCGCATCTCGCAACATGCCGGCAGCCAGATCTTGCCGGGCATTTCGAGCCATTTCCTCGTCGCCACGCACGTATTTCTTGAATCGATCCACTATGCAGTCTGGATCATATTGATCCCGCTGGTCGATTGGCGTGCGATGCCTTGGAAGCTGAGCGAGGTGCCGCTGTTTGCTAAGAAAGGTGGATTCCCGAAATTGGTCGCTGCTGCGCTCATTGTTAGCTTGTTGATAGTCGTCGCGCTGTGGGGCGGCTTTGCCGTCGATTACACGACAACGCGAGATGTGTACTTCGCATTTGCGATCGCACATGTCATGGCCGAGTTTCCGTTTCTGATTAAGATGCTTTAGCCCACGAAACACACGAAAATTACGAGGTCAATTTAGAGGAAAATCCGTGCTATCAAATCCTTCTTTTTTCGTTTGTTTCGTGTCTGACGTGGGTAACACTCTTATGTTCTTGTTCGATGAAGTTGATTTTGTTCAGACGCAGAGCTTGCCGCTGAGCGAGCTTTGGAAGTTTATGCCGATCGGATACCTGTTTACGATCATGATAGAAACGCCGGTTCTGCTTGTCGGGTTATCGCCAAAGGTTTCGCTCAAACAAAAACTCTGGTGCGGCGTCTGGCTGACGGCTTGCACCTATCCGATAGTCATTCTTGTGCTGCCAGCGATCTTTTTTGGGTCGTCACGTTTCCTATATCTTTTTGTCGCCGAGACCTTTGCTCCGGTCGGGGAGTGTGCTCTGTTTTGGCTCGCGTTTCGCGGCAAACATTTGCTCGACACTGGTGACTGGGTTCGCTGTTTGTTAGCGATTGTCATCGCAAATCTTGCATCGTTCGGATGCGGCGAGATACTCAACAATTACGGTTGGTTCGGATTATTTTAGGAAGGAATTAACCTCAGACAGACACAGATAAACACGGATAAGGACTCGAATGATCGGTGTTCATCTGTGTTAATCTGTGGTTTCATTTTTCATGGATCTTCGCATCACCGAAATATTTCTTTCGATCCAGGGCGAGTCGTCGCACGCCGGGCGGCCTTGCTCGTTCGTGCGGTTGACGGGTTGCCCGATGCGTTGCGTCTGGTGCGACAGCGAATACACATTCACCGGCGGCGTACAGATCAGTTTTGATGAAATTTTTTCTAAACTCGAAGAATTTGGCTGCAATCTCGTCGAGGTCACCGGAGGCGAACCGCTCGCGCAAAAGAATGTCTTCCCTTTTATCACCGAACTCGGCGACCGCGGCTATGAGGTGCTGATCGAGACCGGCGGCTACATCTCAACCGAAAAGGTCGACCCGCGAGCGGCGATAATTCTCGACATAAAATGCCCCGCGTCGGGCGAAGCCGAGCGAAATCACTGGCCGAATCTTGAACGATTGCGAGCTGACAAAGACGAGGTAAAATTCGTCATCGCCGAAATGGCCGACTGGGAGTTCGCCAAGGAGATCGTTCAGAAATACGAGCTGACAACCCATGCCAAAGAAGTACTGATCTCACCGGTACACGACATTAAGTACCTCCCGCAGATAGCGGAGGAAGTTTCGCGGAGTGGCTTGAATGTCAGGTTGAATTTGCAGCTGCACAAATATATTTGGGGAGCCGATTTGAGAGGAGTTTAAGAACGCTCCCGCAGAGTCGCAGAGTGGCAGAGAAGAAACGGCACTCCCAACCGTTCTTGGTTTGCCTCTGCATCTTTGTGACTCTGCGGGAAATATTTCTTATTCTTTCGGATCCGTTTGATAATGACGTCTATGCATCAAAATGAGATTTCGGGAATAATTGTCGATGCGGCCTACAAGATTCACACGACCCTCGGACCTGGCTTGCTCGAATCGGTTTACGAAGCCGTTCTTGCTTTTGAATTGGAGAAAAGAGGGCTAAGTGTCTTGGTACAACAGGCCATTCCTGTCATCTACGAAGAGGTCCAGCTCGAACTTGGGTTCAGGGCGGATATTATTGTAAATGCCAAGGTCGTCATCGAGGTCAAATCAGTTGAGGCTATCGCTCCGGTCCATCCCAAACAGCTTCGCACGTACCTAAAACTAATGGACTTGAAACTTGGACTGCTTATTAATTTCAATGTGCCGCTCATCAATGACGGTATCCAACGTGTTGTTAACAATCTCTAATGTGTCGTATGAGTAATTTGGCAATCGTGCTCGTGTCCGGCGGAATGGACAGCTGTGTAACGGCCGCGATCGCGGTCGGCGAAAATGACGATCTTGCATTCCTGCACATCTCTTACGGCCAGCGGACCGAGGCTCGGGAGCGGCAGGCTTTTAATGACCTTGCGGACCATTTCGGCGTCGAAAAACGGCTCGACATTTCGATCGAGCATCTGGCGAAGATCGGCGGTTCGTCTCTTACGGACGCGAATATTGCTGTAACCGAAGCCGATCTCGAATCAAAAGAGGTGCCGACAAGTTACGTGCCTTTTCGCAACGCGAATATGCTCGCAATAGCCACAAGTTGGGCTGAAGTTATCGGGGCAACCGCGATCTACATCGGAGCGGTGGCGGAAGATTCGAGCGGTTATCCTGACTGCCGACCGGAGTTTTACGCCGCGTTTCAGAAGACGATAAATACAGGTACCAAACCCGACACGCACATCGAGATCCGGACACCAATCATTGATCTGACAAAAGCAGAGATCGTTAAGAAAGGCATCGAACTCGCCGCTCCGCTCCATCTGACATGGTCATGCTATCGCAGCGAAGACCTTGCGTGCGGAACGTGCGACTCGTGTGCGTTGCGCCTTCGCGGCTTTGATCTCGCCGGCGTAAACGATCCGATTGCCTACTAAGCATCATGATGCATATTGTTACGCATCATTGCATCACTGTGCTAATATAGTCTCATGAGAACGACCATAACGCTTGATGACGACGTGGTAACGACGGTCAAGGAAGAGATGAAAAAGGGCGGCGGAAAGACGTTCAAAGAGGCTGTGAACGAGCTGATCCGTTTGGGCCGCTATCACCAGATCGAAATTGAAAAGAAACCAAGAAAGCCGTTTAAGGTAAAGGCTAAAGATATGGGCGTGTTCCCGCACTTAAACTACGACAATATCAGCGAGTTGCTGGAAGAGGTTGAGGGACCGTTCCACAGATGATCTTGGCGGACGTAAATTTACTGGTATACGCTTACAATAGCTCAGATCCTCGATTTCCAAGAGCGAGCGAGTGGCTTGAAAGGCTTTTGAGTTCTGAGGAAAAGGCTTGCTTTTGCTGGGAGACGGTCAACGGCTTTATTCGAGTCTCCACGAATAGTTCCGCGATGCCGGTGCCGATGTCGTTAAGTGAAGCGTTCGAAGCTGTCGAAAGCTGGCTCTCGGCTAACAATACAGTGTTTCTGAAGCCGGCTCCCGACCACTTTGAGATCTTAAAGACGACCAGTCTTGAATCCGACGCAAAGGGTAAGCGTTTTTCAGATGCGGTTCTGGCCGCCTACGCGATCTCGCACAACGCAACATTTGCGACAACCGATAAACGCTTTCGAATGTTCTCGGGCCTAAAGCTCATTGATCCTCTTGCGGCGTAGTAGGGTTCAAGGCCGCTTTCTTCGATTCCAGTTCGTTTATCCTTTCTCGAAGAGCCGCGATTTCCGCATCGATCAATTCGATCTTGCTACCGCCCTTGCTTTCGTCGTGACTAAGCTTGTGAAACACCGGCGTCATTACGGTGACTGACGCGATAACGATCGAAAGCACGCCGATCGTCCGCGAGACTATGTCGCTGTCGCCCTCAGGCTGAAACCACAATAGCCAGAGCAGGATCGCGTCGAGTACTATCGACGCCAAGAACGCCAGGTAGCGCGACCAGAGGAATTTTCGATCGAGGGTCGCCAACGAGATCAGGCTTAATAACGCGCAGGTCGCGGCGAGCATTGTCGCCGTCACCGTCATTTTGGCAAAGGTGTCACCGGTCCGATCGTGAAACCAGATCACCACGATGACGAATAAGCCGGCGAGTATTGAGAGCGTGATGCCGGCGATCGGCAGCGTCCTCGCACCCTTGGTCTCGAAATACGCTCCACAAGCAAGACCCAAAATGCTGGTGCAGGTAATGGTAAAGGTTGTCGCCAGAACCCTTGACTCAAATTCGCCAAAGGTCCCGAACAGCAGCACGCCGATCCCGATCAGGGCACAGGCAGCAACTGACGCTATCAGTATATAAAGGAAGAATTTTCTAAGATTCATCTCACCAGTCCTCCCAAGGCAGCGCAGGTACCATGGCAAAGATACTTCCGTGTGTTCTAAATTGCCAGACGCTCGCGTGTTACCGAGAGGCCGTTTAGGTCGCCGAGGGCGGCAAAGGCCATATTTTCACTCGTGAAATATTCCGCCGCAAGACTGCGGACGTCGTCCGGCGTGACGGCCATGAAGTTTGCTATCGATTCGTCAACCGATATCTGCCGACCGAGGATCATTTCCGACTGTGCTAACGCCGCAGCCCTAGAGGCCGAATCTTCGAGACTCAGCAAGATCGAGGCCCGCGTTTGATCCTTTGCCAGGTCGAGTTCGTCGTCAGTAATTCCGTCTCTAACAACGGCTTTTATCTCGGCGATCGCGAGATCGACGACTTCGCCAACCTGCTCCGGCGATGTCGCGGCAAAGACCGAAAACAGCCCGCAATCCTGATGCATTGAAACGGACGCCCCAACGCTGTACGCGAGCCCACGTTCCTCACGCACCTTTTGCCATAAACGACTGGAGGTCCCGCCGCCGAGAATGCTTGCGAGCATATCGGCTGCATATCGACGCGGATCGGTTGCCCCAACCATCGGCGATGCGATGATCAGGTGGGCCTGCTCCAAATTACTGTTCTGCCTGATGATGATCGGTGCCGCGAGTTCGGGCGTTGAGACTTCGAGTTTCGACTCGGGCCGTCTCGAGGTTGCGAGGGTTAGGCCGGCACTCTTGACGAGATCAAGCACTTGCTGGTGGTCAACATTTCCAGCCGCAGCGATCACTAGATTCGACGCGTTAAAAACCTCTTCGTGATATTTTCGGGTGACTTCGTGGCTAAATTTCTTGACCGTTTCCGGCGTACCCGCGATATTCATTCCCAACGGATGTCCCGGGAAGAAGGCCTCGCTGAAGATCTCGCTCAGCAGTTCCTCAGGCGAGTCCTCTATCATCTTCATTTCCTCGATGATGACACGCCTCTCGCTTTTGAGGTCCGCTTCGTCAAACAATGGATTTGTCAGCATGTCCGCGATCAGATCGAACGCCTCCGGCAGCCGGTCGTCGATCACCTTGATCGCAAATCCGGTTTCCTCATGCGATGTAAACGCCTCAAGGTTGCCGCCTAGACGGTCAGTTTCGATCGCAATATCGAGTGCCGAACGGCGACGTGAACCCTTAAAAACAGTGTGCTCGATAAAGTGCGAGATACCGTTGAGTTGATTCGGTTCGTGCCGTGACCCGACCCGGAAAAAAAATCCGAGCGTAGCACTGCGGACGCCTTCCATATAGTCGGTGAGAATGACAGGGCCGTCGGACAGGCGTGTGACAGTTATGTTTTCCTTCATGAAAGCAGGGATAAACGTTAATCGTAACAGAAATATATATGTATCGCACCCAACGCACTGCGGGGAGAGCCAGAGATTCGATGGAGAAAAATTGACAAATCATCACGAAAATGCGACAAAAGTAAGTGCTTACTAACTTAAGGGGACAAGGGTATTACATCACGAAATGAGCGAAGAAAATGACGAAGTGGCCGAAGCGGACGATGTCGGAAAGGAAAATGAGACCGATACGCCACAGGCCGAGCCCTCAATTGCGGAATTGCCAAACCGAAAACGCCGAAGAAATCTGTCGATCGCGGTCGCAATCGTTTTGGTGGCCGCGATTTCGGGGTCCGTCTACTGGTTATATGCACGGCAATTCGAATCCACGGACGACGCGTTTATCGAGGGTGACATTGTGCAGATCAACCCCAAGGTCTCGGCCTATGTGAGTAAGATCTATGTTAAATCCAACCAGTTTGTTCATAAGGGCGACCCGCTCGTGGAGTTTGACCCGACGGACTACGGGGTCCGGCTCGAACAGGCAAAGGCACAGCTCGAAAACGCCCGCAGCCAACGCGGACTCGCCAAGGCAAATGTCGATCTGACAACAAAAACCACCGGGGCCGGGAAGACGCAGGCTTCGTCGAACGTGCAAACCGCCAAGACCAACGTCACACAGACACAGCTCACCGCCGAGTCGAAACGGAGCCAGGTCGTTCAAGCACAAGCGGCTGTTCGGACAGCGCAGGCAAATCTCGCTCAGAGCCGGACGCAGCTGCCGCCGTCGGAATCGAACGTCCAGCTTGCTCAGACCGAATACAATCGTCGGCTCGCCCTGTTCACCAAGGGCGACATCTCGCAGCAATCGCTCGACCAGGCAAACAATGCTCTACAGAATGCACGGGCCCAACTCGACGCGGCCGAAAAACAGGTCGGAGCTGCCCAGTCACGAGTCGACGAAGCAACCGCCGGCGTAGCAACCGCAAACGACAATTATCGTCAATCGCTTGCGCAGGTCGATCTGACGCGGTCCCAGGTGGATGAGTCAGCCGGCCGTTTACAGGACGCCGCCGCGGCTCCCGAGCGGATCAACGTGACCGAAGCCCAGGTCGGAAATGCCGATGCTCAGATCGCGGCCGCCGAGGCCACGGTAAAGGAAGCCGAAGTTGAGCTTTCATATACCAAGATCCTAGCGCCGTCAGACGGCTACATTACCCGCAAGACGATCGAGGATGGCCAGCTCATTCAGGCCGGGACACCGATCATGGCAATTTCGCAGGCCGCCGACGTGTGGGTTATCGCCAATTTTAAGGAAACACAGCTTGAAAATATGCGGGCCGGCCAGAGCGTCGACATCACGGTTGATGCCTATCCCGGGCGTAGCTTCAAAGGCAAGGTCGAGAGTTTTCAGGCCGGCACCGGATCGCGGTTCAGCGTGCTCCCTCCCGAAAACGCTACCGGAAACTACGTCAAGGTCGTCCAGCGTGTACCCGTACGGATCGTCTTTGACGAAAAGCCCGACGCCGATCATCTACTCGCTCCTGGAATGTCCGTCGAACCTCGGGTCAAAGTGAGGTAGCGGCCAATGGCAGCCAATACGGCCACAATACCAGTTCCGAGGGCAGGAACGGAGCGTCGGCAGATCAATCCGATACTCGTGATCGTCATATTAACGATCGCTACCTTTATGGAGGTGCTCGACACCTCCATCGCCAATGTTGCTCTGCCCCATATCGCAGGCAGCCTCTCCGCGGGTCAGGATGAGGCGTCATGGGTCCTAACCTCATATCTTGTTGCTAACGCCATCGTTTTGCCGATCAGCGGCTGGCTCGCTACGTATTTTGGACGCAAGCGTTTTTATATGGCCTGCGTCGTTCTGTTTGTAGGCAGTTCCTTTCTCTGCGGTCTCGCAACCAATCTTGGAATGCTGATCTTTTTCCGCATTCTGCAGGGCCTCGGCGGCGGCGGGCTCGCTCCTTCCGAACAATCGATCATTGCGGACACTGTTCCGGTAGCAAAGCGTGGGCTAGCGTTCGCTATCTATGGCCTCGGCGTCGTGTTTGCCCCGGCTGTCGGTCCGACGGTCGGCGGCTGGATAACCGATAATTACAGTTGGCACTGGATATTATTTATCAACGTGCCGATCGGCCTCGCTTCGCTGGCTTTGACGTGGTATTTCGTAAACGAGCCCAAAAGCACCGAGGGCGAACGCGAAAGGCTAAAAAAAGAGGGGTTTAAGGTCGATTGGGTAGGGATCGGGTTGATCGCACTCGGCATCGGAGCACTTGAGGTCGTTCTCGACGAGGGCAATCGCGAGGACTGGTTCGAGTCGAGTTTTATTTTCCGCATCACCGTCGTCGCGGTCTTGGCGCTCGTCATAGGAGTTGTTTGGGAGTTTTATCAAAAGCATCCCGCGGTCGATGTGCGGCTGATGCTTAACCGCAATTTTGCCACTGCATTCGTTCTACTTTTCGCGGTCGGGTTTATCCTGTTCGGCTCGACATTTCTGCTGCCGCTGATGGCACAGACGCTTTTGGGCTACGACGCGGTGACCGCCGGCGAGGTCATATCGCCGGGCGGATTTGTCGTGATGCTGATGATGCCGGTCGTCGGTGGTGTTTTGCTGCAAAAAATACAGGTTCGCTGGCTGATACTGGTTGGACTGCTGATCACAGCAGCCTCGCTTTGGAATCTGACGGGGATGAACCTCCAGGTCGCATACCGCGATCTCGCGTGGGCACGCGTCTATCAAGCAATGGGCCTCGCGTTTCTCTTTGTGCCGATCAATACCGCCGCATACACGGGCATCCCGCCGGGCAAGACCAACAACGTCTCGGCGCTGATGAATCTCGGACGCAATCTCGGCGGCAGTTTTGGTATCGCGATACTATCGACGATCCTTGCGCGCCGGACACAGTTTCACATCAATTCCTCCGGCTATCACACGACCGAGTACAATTCGAATTTCACCGAGTGGCTCCGCCGCACGACGCAATATCTGCAACAGCAAGGCTCATCGGCCGTTGACGCTGCGGTTCAGGCCAAAGCTCTTGCCTTCGCCACCGTCCAGAAGCAGGCCGCGATGCTCGCCTTTCTGGACGCTTACTATGTATTGATGATCTTGGTTATCTGTGCGATACCGCTGATCTTTCTGCTAAAACGTAACAACCCGGGCGGCGGGCCGGGCGGTCATTGATCTCAGGCTCAAACAATAGGGAGTGCCCGTCTTTACTATGAGGCACACTCCCTACCGGTCGTGCTTCTGCCACTATTGCGAGATGGCGTTGAAAAGGAGCGGGTATGTCGCTAAGCTCTGGCCTCGATACTGGGGGCGGAAGCCGAAGAGGATGATCTTGCCCTTGCCCATTGTTATCTCGACGAGTGCGGCCTTTCCGGCGATCTTTTCGGCTCCGAGGGCCCAGCCGGAGAGAAGGATCTGTTTCGAATCCGACGGATAGCGAGCGATAATTTTGGCAGAAATCGACACGCCGGGGCCCGCGGAGGTGCCGTTCACAATTTCGAAGGCCGGGCCGCCTTCGAACCAGGCTATTGATTCTTTTGGCATTCCTTTGGCGATCGGGTTGGTCAGGTCGAGTTCGGTGCGGAGGATCGAGCCGGGGATGTAGAAATCCTTGCGGGCGAGGCCCTTGGTGACGTCGCGGATCGGCAGGTTGAACTGATCGATCGCGAAATCCGACGAACGGTTCAGAAAAACAAGCGTTCCGCCGGCCTCGACAAACTTTTTCAGATTCTCAACACCCTCTTTCCCGACGCCGCCCGTGTATTCATCCGGCATCGAGCCTTTTGCATAGCCGTTGAGGATCTGATTGGGCGGTTGGTCAGGGAAGATGATCGTTTTTAGCTTAGGATCATAAGTTTTGGTTTGTAAATCCGCGTTACTTAAAGACCGGTAAGCCATAAAATCTGTCTTGTAATCTTTATAAAAACCACCGTGAACCAATCGATTCTTCTCGTCGATGACCCATCGACTCCATCCTTCATCCATTGACGGTACATAGGATCGGTAGAGACCAATATGGACTTCGACGGGTTGCGGAAATACTTCTGTGTCAAAGCGATGCACCGGTGCTCTTTTATATCGAAAATCTTTATAAACAGGAATTACGCTGAATCCTTGTAGCAGGGCGACGTCATGTGCGGTAACGTCATAGGGCTGAATCGGCAGTCCATCGGTATCGAACTGGTTTGGATAAAGCGTGGGTAAAAGAAGCGCTTGGGCGAAGGCATTAAATGGCTGCCGGATACTAATGATAATTGTATCTTCAGGATACTCAACGCCGTTGTAGATAAACGGTTTTGTCGCCTCGTACTCTATGCCGGCCCGCCGGAGAATGTTTTCCAGATTGCTGGAAAAGTAGTCAATACTCATACTCGAAGGGGAGGTTCGTGGAGGAACAATCAAACCCTTTAGCTCGTCCGCCTTCCTCGGCCTCACCGCTTCTTTCCCGATAGCATAAAAATTCGTCAGCCATTTTTCGCGGTTGTCGGCGGCGTTGTGGAGGAGGCTGAATGCGGCGGTCGTCATGTAGCGGGTGATGTCGCCGATGTGCCATTCGCCGCCTTTCCAGACGGGGCCGAAGTTTGGGGCTTCTTTTCGCGGGTCGTAGTGTTCGCCGGGGCGGAGTTGGTCAAATGTCACCGTGATCGGCGTCGCGAGTTTGCAAGAGGCGGTTTCGCTCAAAATGCGCACACCGCCGTGATAATGCGAATACGCCCGCGAAGGCGTCCAGGCGTCGTAGGTCGAATCTGTCGTTATGCCTTCGAAACCCTGCTTTCGCAGATCGGCGGCCATGTAATTACCGAGTTCGGTATAGCCTTCGACAAGCTGTTTTGGCACATTCGGCTCGACGGGTTCCATGTACGGCGGCAGGAAAAGCCGCGAGCCTAATGAGCCTTGCTGGTGGATATCGTGGACGATCTGCGGATGCCAGACGTTGTGGATCTTGTCGACCGTGAGCTGCGTTTCGACCTGCGTAAAGGCGTACCAGTCGCGATTGTCGTCATGGCCGACGTATTTGTGATAAAGCTCGGGCGGATCGGTGCCTTCGTACGGGGTGCCGAGCGTTTTTTGGTACCAGTTATTGACAATATCGACGCCGTCGGGATTTAGCGCCGGAACGAGCAGGATGATGGTTTTGTCGAGAATGTTTTTAATATCCGCATCGTTGCTGCTCGCCAATTTGTACGCGATCAGCATCGACGAAAGATACCCGCCGACCTCGGTCGAGTGGACGCCGCAGGTGATCACGACGATGGTTTTGCCCTGTTTAATGAGGGCCTGGGCCGCTTTGTCGTCGCTCTTAAATGTACGCGGATCGGCCAGCCTGGCATTTATCTGTTTGTATGTTTCAAGGTTCTTGAGATTTTCGGGGCTCGATATCGTCGCGTAGACAAACGGAGCACCCATCGTCGTCTTTCCGATCTCTTGGAATTGGACGCGGTCGGACGTCTTGTCGAGCTTCTGAAAATAGTCCACAACCTGTGCCCAACTCGCGAGTTTTCGATCCTCGCCCGGCGTCCATCCAAGAACGTCTTTTGGTGCGGGCACGGACTGTGCTGCACTTGCGAGAGCAAATAGGAACAGTAGCCCGCAAAGTCGCAGAGACGCGGAGAATTTCAGAACGAGTTTTCCAGACATTTTGTTGAAGACCTCAAGTGATTTTTTAGATGAGACAAATTTAACACAGACGACGGGAAAACTTGGGAGTCGGCACACGGATTTCCCTGTGTTCTCTGTGGCTCCGTGGTGAAATCTTCCTAATTACTTGCGTGTAAACGAAA
This sequence comes from Pyrinomonadales bacterium, assembly GCA_038245555.1. Lineage (GTDB taxonomy): Bacteria > Acidobacteriota > Blastocatellia > Pyrinomonadales > Pyrinomonadaceae > OLB17. Next base: position 13,551 of record JBBRSH010000007.1, read on the forward strand.
TGCAGGTTAAATTAACGCAAGTCAAATCAATACTTTCCCCGATTCTGACAGATTTGCCCCTCCCGCTCACCGCGGGTGATGCTGACATAGAACAACCTGGGAGATAACAAAGGTATGAAGAACCCTTTTCTCGAGAATTTCCGGCCATACATTCCTGATACGGCGAACCTGCGCGAATTGACGGCGCTGCCGCTGATCGTAGGTACGCTGCTCGGCATTATTTTTGGAGCTTCGTCGCTTTATCTGGTGCTGAAGACCGGTTTGACCGTGTCGGCGTCGATTCCAGTTGCGGTGATCGCGATCACGATTTTTCGTCTGCTTTCGAAGATCGGAATGCGCGATGCGACGATCCTCGAGGCGAACGTGATGCAAACGGCCGGATCGGCGGGCGAGTCGATCGCATTCGGTATTGGCGTGACGATGCCGGCTATCATGATCCTGGGGTTCGATCTGGATATCACGCGAGTGATGCTGGTTGCGGTAATGGGCGGCCTGCTCGGCATCCTGATGATGATCCCGCTCAGACGGGCACTCATCAAGGATCAGCACGGCTTTCTGAAATACCCCGAGGGAACGGCCTGCGCCGAGGTTCTCAAGGCCGGTGCGTCCAAGGAATCGCGTGACGCGTCGATCGAGAGTCATATCGAGGGCAGCGATCACGCGGCCCTTCAGGGCGGAAAGATCATCTCGATCGGGTTCCTGATGGGTTTTATTTTCAACGGCCTGATGAACGTGCTGTTCTTCTGGAAATCGTCGCCGGGATACGATTTTACAAAAAGCGGTTTCAAGGGCGGTTCGATCAACTCGGACAATGACCCGACGCTGCTCGGTGTCGGCTATATCATCGGGCCGAAGATCGCCGGTTTAATGATGGGCGGCGGCGTATTGTCGTATCTCGTCCTGATACCGATGATCAAATTCTTTGGCGCAGCAGCTACAAGTCCCGTCGCTCCGGAGCTCAGTAAGACGATCGCTGAGATGTCGCCTTCGAACGTCCGAAGCGCTTACATCTTATATATTGGTGCGGGTGCCGTCGCGATGGCCGGCATGATCTCACTCGGCCGCAGCCTCCCGACCATCTGGCATGGCCTCAAGGGAGGCCTCGCCGACTTTCGCGGCGGATCGGCCGAAGCTACGGCAAACTTGCCGAGAACCGATCGTGACCTGTCGATGAAGTGGGTCGTCGTCGGAGTTCTCGGTTTGATCGCAGCGATAATGTTGTTTCCGCAGCTCGGGCTCAGCGTTTTTATCAGTCCGTTTGTGTCGCTATTTGGTGCGATCCTGATCATTATTCTCGGCTTCCTGTTCGTAACCGTTTCTTCACGGTTGACCGGTGAGGTCGGTTCATCGTCGAACCCGATATCGGGAATGACGGTCGCCACGCTCTTGATCACATGCCTTGTATTCCTGGCACTTGGTTGGACGGCGGCTGATCCGTATTTTGTGACGGCCCTCTCGATCGGCGGCATAGTCTGCATCGCGGCTTCGAATGGCGGCACCACTTCGCAGGACCTCAAAACCGGTTTCTGGGTCGGCAGCACGCCGTGGCGACAGCAGGTCGCGATCCTTGTCGGAGCCCTCGCTTCGGCATTGGTGCTCGGTTCGCTGCTTATATTCCTAAACAGTTCGCGGACCTATTATCAGATGGTCGACGCCGCTTCGCCTGAGGCAAGGGTCACGGTCGCCGAAAAAGACCTCTTTCACGACGGCGGTAAGGTCAAGACCGAAAAGGCTGGCGGTAAATTTAAGGAAACAGACGCCACCGAATACCACGTCTGGCAAAACACCGAACCGACCGCCGGACAGGTCGGCAAATATCTCGTCGACGCCTCGGGCAAGCCGGTATATTTTGTCGATCCCGGCATCAACGGCATCCTCAAAAAAGGGTCCGACGGCGAGGACCTCGAACGCTTTGACGCACCAAAGGCGACTCTGATGAGCTATATCATCAAGGGTGTGCTCGGGCAGAATCTGCCGTGGGGCCTCGTGATCCTCGGTGCGATGATGGCGATCGTGCTTGAGATCTCGGGCGTTCCGGCACTTGCGTTTGCGGTCGGAATTTACCTGCCGATATCGACCTCGACCCCGATCTTTATCGGCGGTATCGTGCGTTACATCGTCGATCTTTACCTAAAACGTAAACTCGCGAAACAAAACCTTACCGAGGACCAGATCATCGCCGAAACCGATAAATCTAACGGCGTCCTGCTTGCCTCCGGCTATATCGCCGGTGGTGCGATCGCGGGCATCCTGATCGCGGTCTTCGCGGTCATCCCCAGCCTCAAAACGTTTCAGGATGGGATGGAGTCATGGGCAAAATCGGGCAATGCGTTTTTCGAAGGCGGATACTCCGACCTGCTCGGGTTGCTCCCGTTCCTCGCCCTCGCAGTGATCCTTGCTCTCGTCGGACGCGAGCGGCTGCTGACGGGGAAAAAGGCGAATTAAGCGTTTATAAAAACGCGCTGAATCGATCGCTCCTGCGGTATACTTCCGTGGGAGCGATTTCTTTTTGTATGTCCCGAATCCTACTGGTCCTACTCATCTTGTTTTCCGGTCTGGTTGCTTTTGGCCAGGACGAAGAGGGTCCAAAAGTTGCCGCCCCACTTCCCGCCAAATCAACGCTGCATGCACGTGTCTTTTACGAAGACACCGGACGGCCGGTGCGACGTACATCCGTGGTCCTGATGGCAAGATCCGGTGGAGTCAATGAATCGTCGGGAATAACCGATGAGCAAGGCAATCTGGAGATACATAATCTGAGGGCGGGCAAGTATTATCCAGTTATTAATGCCCCTGGAGTTGTTTCGCCTCTCGCTTATATCGATCAGAGTAGGACCCGATCGGACACGTTCGACGAACAGCTGGCACCATTTACGCCTATCGTTGTCGACGGCCTTTCCGACGTAGTCGTACAGATGCCGGCCCGGCGTGGAGGAGCTATCGGTGGACGAATAACGTATTCCAATGGCGACGCGGCAATCGGTGTAAAGGTTGAGATCCTGCGTAAGGTCGGCGAGGACTTTTTAGCTTCAATACCAAATTTATCTGTCCTGGCATCGGCCATGACCGGCGGTGCCGGAACGTTTAAGACCGATGATCGCGGCATATACCGGTTCGCGGGCCTGCCCGCAGGTGAATATCTCGTAAAAGTTTCGGAGCAGGTGGTCCATGCAACCAATAAGAAAGGCCGCGAGTACGAAGACCCATTCACGTCGATGTTGTTTGGCACGGGTTCGATGCTCACGGTTTTTTTTGAAAACACCTTTGACCGAAATAAGGCACGGCTTCTCGTTGTTGAATTCGGACAGGAGCAGTCGGAAATTAACATCGTCATCCCGGACCGCGATCTTCACACCTTAACGGGCAAGGTCGTCGCCGCGAAGGACAAGCTGCCGATCCGGAATGCAAAGGTCTCCATTTCGTTGAGCGGCGAAGGCCGCCCGACTGTAGCCGGTGATATTGCAAATATGGTGCAATCCGGTTCTACCGACAATACCGGAGAGTGGAAATTCGTTGACCTTCCCAAAGGCGTTTACCAGATCACTGTAGAAGCCCAAAGCTCTGAATTTGACGAGAATGCTCGCGCATATGGGACGAGCGACGAGGTTGGTCCGAATGGATATTCAGATCGGCCGTCGAATGTAATGAGACCAGCCTCCAATATGGGCCCAAATGATCGGGGGCCACGGAAACCGCCTGCGAGAAAGTTTGCTAAAAAGGTAACGGAATTTACGATCGACGAAAAAGACGTAGCGGAGCAGTCTATCGAACTGACCTACGGTGGGGCCGTCTCCGGAACGGTGACCGTCGATGGAAAGGACAACCTGCCGTCGTCGATCAACATCACGCTCCTTAACGAAGGTTCGGGGCTATCGAGCGCCACATCTATTTATTCGTACGATTATCAAGATGGCTCGATAGTGCAATCCAAGAAACGCGACTTCACCATTGATGGAGTAGCCGTTGGGTCGACTTCGCTATCCTTTCGAATTAACAACCCCGAATATTATGTCAAAAGTGCAATGGCAGGAACCGTTGACCTGATCAAGGGCCCGATCGATCTCAAAGACAATGACGAGATCCGCAACGTCCAGATCGTCGTTTCAAACGAGACCGGCACTCTCACCGGCACGATCCTTGACGCGGATAAACAGCCGATGGCGAATCTTCAAATTTCGCTGGTCCCGACCGATAATGCGCGGCTTGGAAATCCCGATTACTACAAACAGGTGATGACGGATGAGAACGGCGAATTTGAAATCAAACTTCCGCCGTTCGAATACGCCATGTTATCTCTTCCTGCAAATCTCAAGTCCAAAGGCCGGGAGGATAGGCTGCGATGGCTTACGGATGCGATCAAGAACGCCCAGAAATTTAAGGTTGACTCCGGAAAGGCGACTAAGGTGACGATCAAGCTGGAACCCACTAAATCGGGGAAATAGGCTCCGACAATTAATGTTTACGTTTCGGGAAACGACACGCTATAATGCGAATTAGTGTGTCTCTTTCTTTTTATTCTTCAAGAGTTTTATCTCACTTAATAAATTCACAGTTATTTTCTTGTAGGAGTTTTTGTCGATGTCAGGTTTTCGATATCAGAGCTGTTTGATCCTGTTTATGTTGACGGGAGCGTGTTCCGTGGCTGAGCCCAAGGATACAGCGGGCGCAAATGCAAATTCGTTAATAACTAAGACGGAAACAAATGCCGCTGGCGCTTCAAAAGGGGCGTCGATCCAGATCGACGCGGGCGGGCCGGCGGATACGGTTCGAGCGTTTTACAAACTGCTGCGTGAGAAGAAGTTTCGGGAAGCGATCTTCCTGACCAATCTGAGGCCCGCGATCGAGGGGTTGACCGAATCCGAGCTAAAAGATTTTTCCCTTGATTTCGAGGCTATTGCCGGCGAGATCCCGGCCGAGGTAAAGATCAGCGGCGAGATCATCAGTGGCGAGAATTCAACGGTCACGGTAAACCTACCTAACGAAGACGGAGATAAAGACGAGGTCCAGCCGATCAAACTTCATCGCTCAGGCGATGTCTGGGTAATTCTTTCGGTCGACGCCGAAGCCGAGGCACGTATCAGGAAAGAGGGGAAAAGCTATTTTTACAATCTCCGGATCGAGACCCACGAGGACGAAGCAAAAAAAATGCTTGAGCGCATTTCAAAAGCTGAACTCGCCTATTCACTTCAAAATGGAGGCGTTTATGCCGAGTTTCAGGTCCTGATCGATGCCGGGCTTTTGCCGGCTGATGTTAAGACAAGTGAGTCAACGGGATACAACTACGTATTAAAGATCGCAGACGGTAAACGTAACTATTTTGCAAGCGCAACACCAGCCATTTATGGTAAGAGCGGGAGGCTCTCATTTCTGCTTGAGCCTGATAATAAGGGGGTCTCACGCGTCACAAGCAAGGACACCGGAGGCCTGCAAATAAAAAGGTAGACAAATAATAAACATTTATGTTAAAACTGTTGATAATTTCGCAAAGTTAGTTTATATCTAACTCTCTGTCTAGTCATTTGCACAGGAAAAGAGATCAATGATAAGAAAACTGGTAGCGAGGCTAAACGAGTCGCTCTCCGAGAAACTCGTTTCAGCTCGCCGACGACACAACGCTCCCGTAAAGATCTGGTTTGCGCCCGAAATGTATTATGAACGCCCGGAACAGGCCGGGATCAGTACATGCCTTGTCGGAGAAACCGTGGACATCAGCCGGACGGGCATTGCATTTCTGGTTCCCTCGATCCGCATCAAGGAAAAATATCTTGTTGGCCAGGACCGCAACTTGATCATGGAGCTTGACCTGCCGAGTGGCAAGGTTCAGGTTCGCGTCATCGGCCGTCGATACGAGAAATTTGGCCCACATCTTTCGACCGAACGGTTCCTTGTCGGAGCCCATATCCTTGGATTTGAAAGCGACGGCGAGGGTGTCTTCAACGATTTTCTAAAAAATGGCCGCCGTGGTAACAAGACAACGGGAAATTTGCAACTGGGCCTCGACTGAGATCGCATTCGGATTTGGTTTGTTTAGGGCGTATGGTAACTTTTACCTACGCTTTTTGTTTGCCCTGTGAGCCTGATTTGGCTGAATTATTATGGAAAAACCTGTTGGGATCGGGATCATCGGAACTGGTTTCGCGCGGCGCGTCCAGGTACCCGCATTTTTGTCGTGCGAAGGTGTGCGAATCGTGTCCGTCGCAAGCGGCAGTATTGAAAACGCTCGGGTAACTGCCGAAGAATGTGGTGCAGCCCACTTTACGGCAGACTGGCGAGAGACGATCGGCCATGATGATGTCGATCTGGTTTGCGTAACCACGCCGCCGATCTACCATCGTGACATGAGCCTTGCGGCCATCGCTCAAAATAAGCACATTCTATGTGAAAAACCAATGGCGATGAATGTGGCTGAGGCGGCGGAAATGACGGCCGCGGCAGAAGGCTATGGACGGCTCGCACTTATCGACCACGAACTACGATTTCAACCCGGCCGGCTAGTAGCTCACAAAATGCTGCGCAATGGCGTGATCGGCACGATCCGCCACGCAAAAGCCATTTTTCAGGCACCGCACCGAGGCGACCCGAACCTATCGTGGAATTGGTGGTCCGACGTGGAATCGGGCGGCGGAGCGCTCGGAGCGATAAATTCACACGTCATCGACTCGTTGAACTGGCTCCTCGGAGCGGATATTACAAGCGTCAGCTGTCAGCTTCAGACAATCATAAAGGAACGTCGCGACTCCGCCGGCGTCATGCGGCCGGTCACCACCGATGACGAGGCAAATATGCTGCTGCGTTTCGCTGACAGTGACTTAACGAGCGACGCTACCGGCATTGTTTCGGTCTCGATGACAGAAAGTCCCCGCTACCAGAACAGTACCGTGATCTACGGGGATAAAGGTGCAATGCGGATCCGCCATCGCGGCGAGATCGCGGTGGCTCTGGCAGGCGAAACCGACTGGAAGGACGTTGAGGTCGAGATCGGGCAGCCGTTGCCTGGAATTCCTGACACCGGTTTTGCCCGAGCCTTTGTCGATTTTGCACCCGTCATTGTCGACGCAATTCGCGGTGGCCAGCACGAAATTGCGGGCGCGGCGACGTTTGTGGACGGCCTTGAGATCCAACGCATACTCGATGCCGCCCGCGAATCGGACAGCACCGGGCGACGTATCGATATTAAGCGATAGCACAGAATGAAAAACATTCTTAAGATCGCGAGCTTTGTCCTGGCCGCCCTGCTTCTCGGCTTTGTCGTGTTCTTTTTCGGATTTGCCGCATCCGTGACCGAGAGATCTCTTAATCCGATCATATCTCCGCCGCCGTACCAGATATCAGACCAAGCAAATACGTTACACACGAAGCTTTTCGTCGCGGATATGCATGCCGATTCGCTTCTCTGGGACCGCGATTTGAACTTCGACTCGCCGATCGCGCAGGTCGACGTTCCCAAGTTGTTGCGAGGAAATGTCGCTCTTCAGGCATTTACCGTCGTGACCAAGACACCTCGCGGCCTAAACATCGAAAGAAACACTCCCGACACGGACAACATCTTTTGGCTTGCACTTGCCCAGCGTCAGCCCGTCGAAAACCTGTTTAGCCTGACCAAACGAGCCCTCTACCAGGCAAAAAAACTGCACGAATATGCGGCCCTTTCGAATGGAAAACTAGTTGTGATCGAGAATAAGCGCGACCTGCGAGTCTTTGCCGAGCGTCGAAAAGGCGAGCAGATCGTCGGCGGATGGCTTGGGATCGAGGGAGCCCACGCCCTCGACGGAAAGCTCGAAAATGTCGACGTACTCTTCGACGCTGGCTTCCGAATGATGTCGCCGTCGCATTTCTTTGACAACGACGTCGGCGGTTCGGCTCACGGCACCGAAAAAGGCGGGCTGACCGAACTCGGCAGGCAGGTCATCAAACGAATGGAGTCTAAAAATATGCTTGTCGACGTCGCCCACGCATCGTCACAGACGATCGACGATATCTTATCGATCGCAGCTCATCCAATCGTGGTCTCGCACACCGGCGTTAAAGGCACGTGCGATAATCAGCGAAACCTGAGCGACGATCAACTCCGCCGGATCGCCGCTACCGGCGGGGTCATCGGAATCGGATTTTGGGACACGGCCGTTTGCGGAACGGACGCCGCAGCGATCGCAAAAGCCATCCGATATGCAGTAAATGTTGCCGGTATCGAGCATATTGCTCTCGGTTCCGATTTCGACGGCTCGGTCAAAGCCCCGTTTGACACGAGCGGTGAAGCTCTTATTACCCAAGCACTTATCAACGAAGGGTTTTCGGATGACGAGATCGGGCGAATCATGGGTGGCAATGTTCTCACTTTCCTCCAAACAAACTTGCCGGATTAGCGCTCAACAATGTTATACTGCTACAAAGGAAATCCTCGGACGCCGCCCCGCGTTCAGTTTTATTTCGCTACACAAATTAAAAGAGAGTAAGCTTTCAACGTTTCTTAACCTTGGGATCTGTTTATGAATAGACGACTCGTGCGCATTTTCGCGATCCTTTTTGGGGTCTCGCTACTGGGGATTCCGGGCATTTTGTTTGGACGGCAAATCATCGAACGCCTCATCACCCCAACAAAGACAATGTTTTCGGGGGATTCGGACGATGTCGATATGGATATGCCCAACGGCAGCGGAAACTCATTCTCAAAGGAGGGATACCTTGAGAAACGGGACGAACAGATCGCGGCGTTGCGCGGATTTCCATTCTATACCGGTGACGAACGACTAAAGGCGGTCCGGAAAATGGAGGCGCAGGAAGAATTCTTTGGCCGGTCGGAATCGATATCCCTTGCGAACTGGCGATATCTTGGCCCGTCACCCATTCCCGTCAGTGTTCCGACGAGCGGCCGGGTTTCGTCGATCGCGGTTCATCCGACCAACCCGGATATCGCTTATGTAGGCACGGCCCAAGGCGGGCTTTACCGCACTCTCAATGGAGGAACCACCTGGACGCCGCTGCTCGACAACGCTCTGACGCTCTCTATCGGTTCGGTTGCGATCGCACCGTCTGACCCAACGGTCGTTTACGTCGGAACCGGCGAAGCCAACGGATCGCTCGACAGTTTTCTCGGCGTCGGAATCTACCGCATTACAAATGCCGACACGACACCGGTGATCTCCGATCCGATCGGTTCCACCCAGTTCAATGGCCGATCTGTCAGCAAGATCCTCGTCCATCCTATGGATGCAAATACTATATGGGCATCTAGTTCGACGGGATCCTGCGGTTTGGGCGGTTGTAGCGGAGCACCAGCCCCGTCCTTGGGTATCTATCGTTCGTCAAACGCTCTATCAGCAACGCCGACATTCACAAAACTAGCCGTTACCGCGGCAAACGGCGGCAACCGTCCGATATCAGACATGGTGATGGAGCCGGGCACTCCGGACAATATCCTCTGCTGGGTACGTGGTAATGCGGGCGTCGGAGACGGTGGCGTTTATCGTTCGACTAACGCAACGGCCGCGTCACCGACCTTTACCCAGACCTACACAATGGTAACCAACGGATCGCGTGGCGGTTTGGCGATCCAGAAAACGGGAGCAACCGTGACAGTCGTCGCAGCCACGGGAGATGTCGCGGGCGGAGCGACTCAGGGGTCGGTTTTTAAGTCGAATGACGGTGGAGCAACATTTCCGACTCAATTAACGGCTGGAAACAATTTTTGTAATCCCCAGTGCTTTTATGATATCGCCGTATCCTTCGATCCGACGAACGCGAACACGATCTACCTCGCGGGCTCGCCGGCGGCGGTTTTCCGGCGTTCGTTCGACGGCGGCGGCGTTTTTGCGTCCAGTTCGTCCGGCCTTCACGTCGACACTCACGTTATCGCTCCTGCTCCGTCTAATCCGCAGGTGATCTATTACGGCAGCGACGGCGGCATTTACCGCTCCATCAACGGCGGAACAAACTGGTCAAGTCTTAATAACTCAACGATCGCGTCGACACAGTTTCAATCGCTGGCAATTCACGGGACTCTTCCAAATTATACGTTGGGCGGCACCCAGGACAACGGAACCGAATTTCTGTCGAATGACGGCACGACCTGGGTAAACTCGGACGGAGGCGATGGCGGCAATGTCGTGATCGATCAAAACGCAACCACCGCCGCGAGCACGGTGAGCTATCATACCTATTACAATCAAACCAATTCACAGATCGGCTTTTCGCGGGCAACAACAAACGCAGCTAGCGGCGATCCTAACTGGACGACATTCTACGGCTGCGGCGGTACCGCCAACGGGATCAGCTGCACGGACTCGACACTTTTTTACGCCCCTATGGTCGGCGGGCCCGGCAATCCGAACACTCTCTATTTCGGCACCACTTTCCTATATCGCTCGGCAAATCAGGGTGTTACGATGACGGCCGTGAGCCAGAGCATGTCCTCGACCATCAGCACGATCGGCATATCAAAACAGAACGATAATGTTCGGCTCATCGGGCTTTCGAACGGAACAGTTTGGTCGACATCGACCGGATCATCCACGCTAACACAAATGAGCGGGCCGTTTCCGGTACGTTATGTCGGACGGGCCGCCATCGATCCATCGAATGCTAACGTTGCGTACGTTACGTTCAGCGGGTATGGCGTCGCCGCTGGATCGCACGTTTTCAAAACGAGCAATCTGAGTGCCGCGACACCGGCGTGGGCACCCGCGGGTAATGGAATTCCGGACGTCCCGGTCAGTGCTTTTGCGATCGACCCTGCGAATCCGAACAACGTCTATGCCGGGACCGATATCGGTGTTTATGGCTCGTCGGACGGAGGGGCAAACTGGGTTCCCCTAAACAATGGACAACTTCCACGCGTTGCCGTTTTTGATATGGCGATCCAGGCAAACGCTCGTATCTTGCGGATCGCGACACACGGCCGTGGGATCTGGGAATATAATCTGTCGGCTACGCCAAAGGCACCCTTTGACTACGACGGTGATGGCAAAACCGACATTTCAGTATTTAGGCTGTCAAACAACACCTGGTATCTGAATCGCTCGCAGACGGGCTTTGCGGCATTCCAATTCGGAGCGACTGGAGACATAACCACTCCGGCTGATTTTACCGGCGATGGTAAAGCCGATGTAGCAGTGTTCAGACCCTCGGTCGGCACATGGTTTGTCCTTCGCAGTGAGGATCTAACGTTCTACGGTGCGGGTTTTGGCACTGCCGGAGACATACCGGTTCCGGGAGACTATGACGGTGACGGCAAAGCAGATGTAGCTGTTTATCGTCCCTCTCAGAGCACTTGGTATATTCAGGGGTCGACTGCCGGATTCTCATCAACTCAGTTCGGATTACCAACGGACCTTCCAACGGTCGGCGACTTTGACGGTGACGGCAAGAATGATATCGCGGTCTATCGGCCTTCGACGGGCAACTGGTATCGATTCAACAGTTCAAATGGAGTATTCTTTGCTGTCCAATTCGGAGCGGTCGGAGACAAGATCGTACCGGCCGATTACACTGGCGACGGGAAGACCGATATAGCGGTTTGGCGGCCATCGAGCGGCACCTGGTTCATCCTGCGGAGCGAGGACGGAACGTTTTACGGATCCGGCTTTGGAACCTTAGGCGACCTGCCGGTACCTGGCGACTACGATGGTGATGGTAAGGCGGATACAGCGGTCTACCGGCCATCGATGGGAACATGGTATCTGCAGCAGTCTACCTCCGGTTTTTCATCGTTTCAGTTCGGCATATCGGCGGACAAGCCGACGCCGAACTCATTCGTGTACTAAGAACATCGGGTTAGCTACAATGATGTAGCTAACCCGACCCCCTTTTTACTAACGTTCCCGAAGCGATCACAGGCTATTGACGTTTATCGTAATTGTTGGGTGTGAAGGTTTCTCGCCCGGCCTTGGTGTGACCGCGGTCAGTTTGATTTCATAGCCGCCGACGACTAAGGCACGCGGATCGAGGCCAGTGTTGAGTTCGATCACCTTTGGGGCTTTGTGCCGCCTAATTAGCTCTATCTTGACCTTCGCGTTCCCCGCCCAAACGCAGGTCGCTCCGACCGGACATCGAGAGTCTTCCGTCACGCCGATAAATCTGACCTTTAACTTACCGCCGGCGGCAGACCTTTGCTCTCCTCGCTGAACGGTCACGCTTTCAGTGGTTTGTGCCGGGGCGAGCCCGCCAAGGATTAGCAAAAGAGTAATTGATAATAATAGCTTTTTCATAATCTCCGTCCCGCGGACGTTAACGAATCCCCGTCCGCATAATTAGAACGGACTGCCGGACGCTGAATTGCAGAATATCATCAAAATGTCGACGGCCAAAAAACCATCGAATTAAGAACCCGCGTGCCCTCCGGGCCGTATAAGCATCAAACATTTATGAAGAATTCGGGGGAGTAATATGCACACACACTTGATCAGAAAAATATTTGCGTCCTTTATCTTTGCGAGCCTCGTCGGCTGGACAATACCGGCCCGGATCTTGGGTCAGACGCCCGGCATCGACATCGGGGGAATGGATCGTTCAGTAAGTCCGGGAGACGATTTTTTCGGATTCACCAACGGCGGCTGGATGAAAACGACCGAGATACCGGCCGACAGGTCTTCGATCGGCACGTTTGATGTGATCTTCGACGTCGTCAGCAAACGCACAGCCGAATTGATCACCGACGCCGGCAAGGCAAATAGCCCGGAGGCAAAGATGGTCGCCGACTATTACGCCTCGTATCTCGACGAACAAGCGATCGAGAAACGAGGGCTCGGGCCACTCAAGGCAGAGTTTGCCGAGATAAACGCGATCGGAAACAACGCTCAGCTTTCGCGTGTGCTCGGCTCTCAGCTTCGCGATGACGTTGATCCGCTCAACTCGACCAATTTTCAAACTGACCGCCTGTTCGGTGTCTTCATCTCTGCGGATTTTAACAATCCGAAGAAGAACGTTCCTTATTTGCTGCAGGGCGGCCTTGGGCTGCCGGACCGCGACAATTATGTAAATCCGGACCCACACAACATCGAACTCCAGGACAAATACCGGACCCACATTGCGACGGTCCTAAAGCTTGCAAACATCACCGATGCCGAGGCGAAGGCTGCCCGGATCTATGATCTGGAGAACAAGATCGCCGCGACACACGCAACCCGAGCGGATTCCGAGGATGTGCACAAAGCAAATAATCCGTGGAAAATGAGCGAGTTTGTATCCAAGGCCCCGGGGCTCGATTGGGCCGCCTATTTCAAGGCCGCCGGCCTGTCCACCCAGCCAATGATAATGGTCTGGCACCCGAACGCCGTCACCGGGATCTCCGCTCTCGTAAAAAGCGTTTCGCTCGATGTCTGGAAAGAGTATCTGATTTTTCGCTCGATCGACCGTGCTGAGGGGTTGCTTCCCAAGGCGTTCGCGGACGAGGGCATTAATTTTTACCGCAAGGAACTCTTCGGCGTCCCGCAGCAGCGGCCGCGTGACCAGCGGGCGATCAACGCGACGAGCGGTGCTCTCGGCGATGTCGTCGGCAAGATGTACGTTGAGAAATATTTTCCGGCGAGTGCCAAGACCGAGATCCAGACATTGGTTAAAAACATTGTCGCCGCATTCGGTAAACGGATCGATAACCTGACATGGATGTCGCCCGAAACGCGTGCAAAGGCAAAGGCGAAGCTCGGAACGCTCTATGTCGGCGTCGGATACCCGGACCATTGGCGGAGTTACGCGGGATTAAAGATAATGCGCGACGACGCTCTCGGCAACAATCAGCGGATAGGGCTGTTAAATTATCACTGGAGCCTTTCAAAACTCGATCAGCCGGTCGACAAGTCCGAGTGGTGGATGACGCCCCAAACGGTCAACGCCGTTAATTTGCCGCTCCAAAACGCCCTCAATTTTCCCGCGGCGATTCTCCTACCGCCGTTCTTTGATCCAAAGGCCGATCCCGTCGAGAATTACGGCAGCGTCGGCGGTATTATCGGCCACGAGATCAGCCACAGCTTTGACGATTCCGGCAGTCAGTTTGACGCCGAGGGACGCCTCCTGAACTGGTGGACACCCGCCGATTACGAGCACTTTAAGGCGTCGTCCGACATGCTCGCCGCGCAGTACGACAAATACGAGCCGCTACCCGGCCTGCACCTTAACGGCAAACAAACCCTCGGCGAGAACATTGCCGATGACGCGGGCCTGTCGGCCGCATTCGACGCATACCGTGCCTCATACGGCGGCAAGCCAGCGCCCGACGCAAACGGCCTGACCGGTGACCAGCGTTTCTTTGTTGCGTTTGGCCAAAGCTGGCGGGGCAAAATGCGCGAGGCGACCTTGCGCGTCGTCGTCATGACCGACGGCCATTCACCCGATCAATACCGGGCCGACACTGTCCGCAATCTCGATGCATGGTATGACGCGTTTATGGTCAAACCGGGGCAAAAACTCTATCTACCGCCGGATCAGCGGGTAAAGGTGTGGTAGGTTCGGAACGGAGTGCAAACAGGGATGTTTGCACTCCAGTCAGGCTGTAGCCGATGCTCCGGCCTTGATCTTGTCCTCGATCGCACGGGCAAATTCGTTGGTCTTCGCGTTGCCTCCGAGGTCTTTTGTGATGTGCTGCCCGTCCTCAAAAACCGCGAACAGCGCCGTCTCAAACCGCTGGGCAGCGTCGCGTTCGCCGATGTAACGCAGCATTTGGATCGCTGAGAGCATCAGTGCAGTCGGATTGGCGATGCCTTGGCCGGCGATATCCGGGGCCGAACCATGGACAGCCTCGAAGACGGCGCCGAGTTCGCCTATATTGGCACCGGGAGCCAGGCCAAGCCCTCCGATTAGACCGGCGCAGAGGTCCGAGATGATGTCACCGAAAAGGTTTTCCATCACCAGGACGTCAAATTGCTCGGGCCGCATAACGAGCTGCATGCAGCAGTTGTCGATGATCTTGTCGTCGGCCTCGATCTCTGGAAAGTCCTTGGCGACATTGTAAAAGCACTCTAGGAACAGGCCGTCCGAGAGCTTCATTATATTTGCCTTGTGGACCGCCGTTACCTTCTTTCGGCCGTTGTCGCGGGCATATTGAAAAACATATTTTGCTATCCGCGTCGAGGCTTTTTCGGTGATTATTCTCAAACTTTCGACGACGCCCGGAATGACGAAATGCTCGATGCCCGAATACAGTCCCTCGGTATTTTCGCGGACGATGACCAGATCAAGCTCGGGATAGCGGCACTTGACGTTCGGCAGAGCCTTGACAGGGCGGACGTTTGCATAAAGATCGAGCGCCCGACGCAGCCCAACATTTACCGAAGTAAACCCCTTCCCGACCGGCGTCATGATCGGGCCCTTTAACGACATCTTATTCCGCCGCATCGCCTCGATCGAGCTCTCTGGCAGCGTTTCACCGTACTTTTCAAGCGCCTGCGCACCCAATATCTGCGTCTCCCACACGATATCAACCCCCGTCGCCTCAATAACCCGAACCGTCGCCGCTGTTATCTCGGGCCCGATGCCGTCCCCCGGAATGAGCGTAATAGTGTGTTTCATAAACTGTTATCCTATAATTAAATTTACAACGGCCCACGATTAAAGGACAAATACCGTTTCGAGGATGATGAATGACGTACTAATTATCGGCGGCGGCGTGATCGGGTTGAGTATTGCTCGTGAGTTGCATAAACGTGGCATGAAGCGGATTACTTTGCTCGAACAGGGTGTTTGCGGTCGGGAATCTTCGTGGGCCGCGGGCGGGATGCTGGGACCGCAGGCTGAGACAGATGAGGCAGGCGTGTTTTTTGACATTTGCTGTGAATCGCGCGACCTGTATCCTCAACTTGCGGCGAACTTATTAAGCGAAACTGGGATCGACATTGAACTTGAGCGGTCGGGAACGCTTTATTTGACGTTTACCGATGAGGATGTTCGTGAATTGCGAGCTCGATGCGATTGGCAGATGAAAGCGGGATTTGTTGTCGAACGATTGACCGGCGAAGAGGCTAGAAAGGCTGAGCCGGCGATCTCAAATGACATCCGAGAGGCGTTTATTTTCCCAAATGACTGGCAAGTCGACAACAGAAAGCTACTCGCCGCACTTCGACGGTACGCAGAGATGAATGACGTGCAAGTCATTGAGAATACTCACGTTACCACACTTGTTAAGCAAGATAACACCGTTAAGGGCGTCGAAACCAATGCGGGAATGTTGTCCGCTGCAACGACAGTACTTGCAACTGGTGCATGGACCTCGCTCATCCAACTCGGGGTCGCTCCGTTTCCCGTAAGAGTCGAACCCGTGCGGGGACAGATCATCGCGTTCCAAACCGCGCCGGCTCTGTTTAAGCGGGTCATCTATAGCCGGCGGGGTTATCTCGTGCCAAGGCTCGACGGACGAATACTGGCCGGATCGACCACTGAAAATGTTGGCTTTGACAGATCTATTACGGACTCAGCAGCCGAAGAGTTGAAGGTGATCGCCACCGAAATAGCTCCATTCGTTTCGGCGCTGTCTATCACGGACCATTGGTCGGGCCTCCGGCCGAAAGCTAAAGACGGCCTACCGGTACTCGGAAGTGTCTCCGGCCTTGCGGGTCTGTTCATAGCGACCGCACATTATCGCAACGGTATTTTGCTCGCGCCCATATCCGCGAAACTGACCGCGGAGTCATTGTTAGACGGTGTCGATTCGGCGTATCTTGAGCAGTTTGGTCCGGATAGGTTTGCCGTCGAGCCAGTTGGACTGGCCCGTTCAAGCTAACTGTTATTCTATGTGGATATCGACCGTAATCATTATTTTCACTATCGCGGCTTCCGTGTCGGCACAGTCCGGCCGTCCGGGGCCGACACCCGATGCCGCAGGCAACGCCGCGATATCACAATCTTCCGCTAAGCAATTGTTCGAAGAAGCCAATTCATACCTAAAAACCAAAGCTGCCGAGTTTGAGGCAAAAAAGGTGCCATTTAGCGAGAAGCTTCTCACCAGCACCAAACTCGAGCAACGGCAGTTGGCCGCCCGATATGCAGCAACGGTGGCCTTACGCAAAGACATCTCGGGAGACGACCTGTATTATCTCGGGATGCTCCACTGGATCGCCGAGAATTATGATGGAACGCTCGAGAACCTGACCAAATTTGCGGCCGCCGACGGCCCTCCTGCCGAACGGGCTCAGTCGGCCCGGGCGATCGTCGTTGTCGTCCTCGCAAAACAAAAAAAGCTTGAAGCGGCTGAAAGTGCCCTGGCCAGATATTACCGGAACGAACCGAAACGTAATTCGGAACTTACGCGAATGGAGAGCGAGATGGCCAAGGCCTATCAAGCAACCGGGGAATTTGGCAAAATGGCCCCTCACGCATCGGCTGCGTTCGCGACATCCAGGTTGTCACTGGCCTCCGCCACGTCACGACCCCGTGCGATCGATGAGATCCTCGACACCGGCATGCTGATTTTCGAGGCGTTTGGCGGATCGGGAGACCGGGAAAAGGCCGACGCGTCTCTCGATGAACTGCGCCGTGCAGGGATCGAGGTCCAAAGCCCCAGCTTTTACTATTACGTCGTTGATAAAAAGATAACCTATATGATCGAAACGGGCCGCAAACGCGAGGCCCTCGAGCTGTACCAGTCCGCTCTCGCGGATGCGGTAAAGGAAATGCCCACACGAACGCAGCAGCAGGATGCGTTCGACCGGCTCAAACGCCGCGAGACACATTACAAACTATTGGGCCAAGCGGCGCTCGAACTGACAAATGTCGATCTTTGGCTGCCGGGAAAAGCTCGCTTGGTTGCCGATATGAAGGGAAAGGTCGTACTTCTCGATTTCTGGGCGATGTGGTGCGGCCCGTGTTTTGAGGTATTCCCGGCGCTGCGCGAATGGAGTGAGGATTTTAATAAGGATGGACTAGAGATATTTGGCGTAACCCGATATTACGGCCTCGAGGTAGGGGCCAAGGACAAGCCGGCCGAGATCGCACTTCTTAAGGAATTTCGGATAAAAAACGGTCTATCATACGATATCGCCATCGCTAGTGATCAAACCGTACAAATGCAGTATGGTGCAACCGCGTTGCCGACCGCGGTGCTTATCGACCGCAAGGGTATTATTCGCTATATTGGTACGGGCACAAGCCCAACGCGACTAGACGAAATGAGGTCAATGATAGTTAGGCTATTGGCCGAAAAATAAAGATATGCCCGACAACACGCTCGGCGTCGGTTTAGCTAAAAGGAAAACACAGGGGCTCTACGACCGTATCGCGGACGTCCAGAACATTGCCATGAAGCTCAACGGCTATCGTGCTTCTGTGGCAAAGTATCTCCGATCGCTTCGGCTGGAGATCGGAACCGATTCGCTCGTACTCGATGCCGGCTGCGGCACGGGTATCGTATCATTGGCCCTGCAGGACGCGGGATATCGCCCCAGACGGTCGATCGCCCTCGACCTTTCGTTCAAGTCTCTGGAAGTCGCCCGGCAAGAGTTCCGACACCGGCGACGGATCGCGAAGAAGACCGATCCGATCCAAGGCAATGTCTTGCAGCTACCGTTTGCCGACAACAGTTTCGATCTTGTCATTATGTGCGGCGTTTTGGAGTACACTTCTCTCGACGACGGTCTGCGGGAGGCCGCGCGTGTCTTGAAACGTGGTGCTCCGCTCGTCCTGCTGCCGGTAAAGCCTTCACTTGTCGGCTCGGTGCTCGAACTGCTGTATAACTTCAAGATCCACCCACTCGCAAATGTCCGCGTCGCAGCCGCCCGATACTTCAACATCGTCGGCAATCACGAATTCCCTGTCACGGAGCCCATCTCGTGGTCAAAAACGGTCTTTCTGCTTGAAAAGAAATGACGGGCTTGCCGCTCATTATCGGCCACCGCGGAGCGAGTGCTCACGCGCCCGAAAATACGCTTGCCGCTTTTCAAATGGCCATCAACGCCGGAGCCGACGGCATCGAGTTTGACGTCCAACTTGCAATGGACGGCGTACCGGTCGTCATCCACGACCCAACACTGCAGCGGACCGGTTTACGGCCCGAGGCGGTTGCCCATATGACGTCCGGCGAGCTTTCTCGCATGGAGGTCGGATCGTGGTTTAACACCAAATTTCACAGCCTGGCGAACCCGGCATTTGAAACCGAGACTGTCCCGACACTCACGCAGGTTCTCGATCTGCTCGTTGGCTTTCAGGGAACTATATACATCGAAATGAAGTGCGGAGTCGATGACTATATTCCGCTCGCCGAGGCCGTTTGCGACATCATTCGAAGTTCGCCGCTGCTACCGCAAATAATAATAAAAAGTTTTTATCTTGCGGCTATTCCTGAGGTCGGGAGGCTCTTGCCCGATGCTCAAACGGCTGCATTATTCGAGCCTAAGGTAATGGATTTTCTCCGCGGTCGAAAGCACATTATTGCGATCGCCGCCGATCTTGGAGCCTCCCAGATATCGATCCACTATTCCCTCATCACGCGCAAATTCGTCGCACTTGCCGCCGAGGCCCAAATGCCTGTAACGATCTGGACAGTCGAGGATCCGAAATGGGTCGATCGATCCAGCGACCTCGGCATCCGTGCGATCATTACGAACGACCCGGCAAAGCTGCTGATTCGATCAAACCGGATGCCAAAATAAAAAGGGCGGCCGACTTGCGTCGGCCGCTCTTAATTTACACACGTAAGGTTTACGGATGGTATGCCGCGGGAACCGGTTTATCGGCGTTCATGCCGAAGCTCTGGGATGTAAAGCCGGAGGTTGATCGGTTCAGGTACCACGTACCATTGCGGAAAACCGCGATATCGTCCTTGCCGTCGCCGTCGTAGTCGCCGGGAACGGGAATGTCCGTACTAATGCCGAATCGCGTAAATACAAATCCGCCGTCGATACTCCGGACTATGTACCAGGTCCCGTCACTCGGGCGGTAGACGGCAACGTCATCTTTGTTGTCGCCGTCATAGTCTGCCGGAACAAGAATGTCGGTCGGAAGGCCCCACTGAAAGCTCATAAAGTTTTGCGAGGGATTTCCCGAGGCGTCGCTCATGTTCCAGGTATGGTCACTTGGACGATAGAACGCAAGGTCGGTCTTGCCGTCCCCATTAAAGTCCATGACCATCGGAACATCTCCCGAAGCACCGAACGTGAACGAAGAAACAGCTTGTGTCCGGCGATTCCAAATCCACCATGTCGATGTCGACGGGCGGTAGATCGCAATATCGGTCGCTCCGTCACCATCATAGTCCCCCGCCATCGGGATATCGCCGGGCATACCCCACGAATAACCACTAAACGTAGAATCAAGGCTGTTCAGCACATAAAAGTCGGGCACGCCGTTGACGGAGCTCGGGCGGAACACGGCGTAGTCTGCCTTTCCGTCGTAGTCGTAGTCACCGGGAACCAGTGTGTCGTTATCGCTACCAAAATGTGTTGCGCTGAATCCTGAAGTCGACCGATCGACATACCAATTACCATCGGCCGGCCGAAATACGGAAACATCCGTTTTGCCATCGCCGTCAAAATCGGCTCTCGATTTGATGCCGGTGTTGATATTGAAGACATTGATGCTGTTTGACGTGGCGGCAAGCGAAGCATTCGCATCACTTACGCTGACCGTCTGACTGCCGACGGTGAAAAGGGTCGTGCTAAACGCTTTGCTTGGACCGGCCATGAAACTGTCGGGCGGCATCGTCGCAGAAACATCGGTCCCGTTGAAATGAAGCATGCCCGAATAATTCGGTGCCTCATTATCATATCGATCAAAGGCTGTCACTGTGAAGCTAAAACCGATCCCGCGAAATGCAGTCACAGGCGCAGTGACCGACAACCTATAAGCATCGGTGGCAGACACGCTAATGTTATTCGTCATGCCGCCGATCGACGAATTGGCGGTGTCATAGGCCGATATGGTGCGGACGCCTGTCTTAAATTGAATTGCGGTGAAGGTTCCCTGCCCGTTCGTCAACGTGCTATTGCCCGGGATCAAGGCCGGTGAATTGTCCGAACTCGTGAAATGTACAGTGCCGGCGTAGAGACTCGACAGGTTGTTTGAGGCGTCAAGAGCCGTCACCGTGAAGTTGAAAGGACTTCCCGCAATCGTTGCCGACGGAGCCGTCAAAACAAAATGTGTCGGGGGCCCGCCTGCATTCGTAAGAGAAAAATTAACGTTTGGCAATCCATTAGACGAAGCCACAACATTGTATGGTCCACCCACCATTGAATTAGCAGAAAATACAGCCACGGCGACGCCGGCCGCATCTGTCATGACTGTGAGAGTCGTCAGGCCATTAACGTTAAAAAGGCCTGAAACTCCTGACGCCGGGGCCGTGAATGTAACGCTAATACCTGGCTCAGGACTATTCGAGCCGTCCAAAATAGTGACCCCTAAGCCGACCAGAAAATTCGTGTTGATCATCGCGGATTGCGGTGTTGTCCCAAAATTAGCCGTCATGGACGACGGTACCGGGAAACCCTCCCCGGAACTAATATGATTCCCGACGACGGAGGATCCATACCCATAGGCCGTCTGAGCGATGATCAAGGTGAATAGAAAAAAGGCGATGCGTGCGTGAACAAGAGACGGTTTAGCTGATCGTGTCATTATAGAATTCGTATCTCCACTAAAAAAATCTGTGAAGGTATAAGGATTCCACCGGGCACGTCAAATCCAAACCCCAAGTTTCGAGTTGAGTCCAACGAAATTCATTCGAACCTCACCGGGAAAACTCAAATTGATTAATACTTAAAGTGTAACTCCGGCTCCGCTCGGCTGTCAACGCTTTTTTTAGCGGAAATTTTTAATTAGAGTGTCGCTTTATCACCCCGCGGAAGGGACGCCACGGCCAGAAACGCTCAGATCACTTTATCTTTCCGTATTTGCGAAGGATTCGGAGCGTCTGTTCGATCGGCAGGGCTTCGACCGTTCGGCCGTTTCCGGTTACAGTCGTAGCTTTGAGAATGGAGTTGATTATCGCTTCTTCCGTCGCCTCGATAACAGCCTCGAAGAGAGGTGACATCGCATCGTTCCCGACAACGGTTAAGGTTCGCTTTGGGTCCGCGGCATTGATACGGTGTTGAGTGGAAAACGCGATCACATAATCGCCGCTTCCATTGCTCATTGACGAACCCGTCCGGGCGAGGCCGGCCATTGATCGCGAGGCCAGCCGATTCAGCTGCCGGTGGTCAAGCGGTGCGTCCGTCGCTATTACGATGATGATCGAGCCGTCAGCGTTATCGCGGGCTGTTTGATTCGGGCCGGCTTTTGATGAAGAACCCTTGAGATAGTAATTCCCTAGTTCGACACCGACCGGTGCTCCATCGACTGACAGAACGCCGCCGAAGTTGCTTTGGACGAGAACGCCGACGGTATAGCCACCAAGTGATGTCGGCAGCTTGCGCGACGAGGTCCCGATGCCGCCTTTCCATCCGAACGCGACCGTTCCCGTCCCGGCACCGACCGTACCCTCGTCAACGGCTCCGCTCCTGGCGTTTTTGATCGCATTAAAGACGTCGTCCTGCGTAATGTGT
Source organism: Pyrinomonadales bacterium (assembly GCA_038245555.1). Classification (GTDB taxonomy): domain Bacteria; phylum Acidobacteriota; class Blastocatellia; order Pyrinomonadales; family Pyrinomonadaceae; genus OLB17. The sequence continues at coordinate 36,005 of JBBRSH010000007.1, forward strand.
CGCCCACGGATGTCGTTCAGGCCGCCGTCATTGGTCTCTGCAACAAGTGGATTTATCGAACGAACGCCTTCGTTGCCGGACAGGCCGAGCATGAAGTCCATCAGGAAATCAGCGGTCTTCGGCACGCTCAATGTTGACGTCAACAAGATCGGTGTCTCGATCTCGCCGAGTTCGTTTACCTGGGTCGATCCGGCCAGTTTGCCGAAGCCATTGCCGACAAATACCGCTCCCGGCACCTTTTCCCGAAAAAGGTTGCCGCCATGTGGCAGAATAGCCGTCACGCCGGTTCGAACGTTTTCGCCCTTGACGATCGTTGTATGTCCAACCAACACGCCCGTTACATCGGTGATAGAATTCAGGTCGCCTACCGGAAGTATCCCGATCTTGACGCCAATATCACGTGCCCGCGGCCGCTTTCCAATGGTGGCCGTTTGCTGCCCAAAAGCGTTGCACAGCAAAAGCGACGCGGCGATCATCAACGTCAGGAGATGGGCGACTAATTTATCTGAAAATCTCATTCGAACCTTGAATACGGGCTAGACCTTGGCAAACGTCAAACCGGTCTGTCCCTGGTACTTGCCGCCGCGGTCGGAATACGAAACGGCACATTCCTCATCCGATTCGAAAAAGAGGATCTGTCCTATGCCTTCGTTTACATAAACTCTTAGCGGTAGGTTGGCGAGATTCGCTATCTCCACGACCAGGCGGCCGGTCCACCCGGCCTCGAGCGGCGTTGTATTTACGAGCAGGCCGGCACGCGCGTAGGTGGATTTGCCGAGAGCAATGCCCGTGACGTTTCGCGGCATTCGAAAGGTCTCGACAGTGACGCCGAGGCCATAGTGATGCGGCGGAAGCAAGTAATATTTCGTGCCGTCCTCGGCCATGTGCAATTCCGGTTCGATGAGCGAATAGTGCTCTTCAAATTTCTTCGGATCGATCTCCTTGCCATGGACCGACGAGAATATCCGAAACCCGTCGTCGGCGAGCCGCATATCGTACCCGTAACTCGAGGCCCCGGCCGAAATGATCCGGATGCCGTCTACTTCACGAAGCAGTTCCGGCAAGAACGGCGTTATCATCCGGTGCTCAGCCGCCATCTTGCGCAGCCAAAGATCTGATTTGATCGTCATACAAACTATTCTAACCGCTCGGAGCAGGATTGATTAGTCGATCAGATCAATTATGAGATTGATTATTAGAATGTTTATTAGATTAGGCCGACCCGCTCATTTAACCGTGATCGGCAGGAGTCTCAAGGTTCCATCGCTCACGGCAAACCTCATGGACACGCCGCCGGTTCCAACCTTGGAAATGATCGCCTGGTCGGTGAACGGAACTTTACGGTCGCGCGGTTTGAAGCTGGAGAATGAATTTTCGATCGTGCCGGTCTTTAGGACGAGGGCATCGAGGTCGGCACTTAGATTAGCCGGCAGATGGACCGACATCGTGCCGGAAACCAGCTGAACATCGATCGCGTTCCCGCGCCAGCTTCGATCCGGCATACTGATGTCGACTGTACCCGCGCCGAATGTACCGGTCAATCCGCCGCCGATCAACGAAAGCTTTGCATCAGAGGCAAGCGAGTTGATCCGCATCGGTCCCTCAACCCCGGCGACACTAATATCGCCCTTACCATTGTCGATCTGGAGGTCGCAGTATCGCGGAACCGTGATCGTATAGTCGATCCGAAACGGCAGGTTCATCAGCCCCTTCGGGAATTTGCTCCAAAGTTTCTTATCCCCGAGTTTGTTGTGGGTGCCGATCGTGATGATCCCGACCCGCCCGTTGCTCTCCTGCGTAACAAAGGTCGTGACGCTCCCGAGTCTGGCCAGATCGGCCTCACTTGCCGCCTGGATCTCGATCTCGGCAGTGATCTCGATCTCATTTTTAGACGAACCGACAATGCGGATCGACCCTACCGGAGCGCCGGATATCGCGACCGTGCCGCCAACGCCGAAATCGAACTTGTCGGTCTTTGAGGTCGTCCGCTTCATCAGTGGCGTTTGTGCGCTGCCAACAGCAGCGAAAACCAATGATATGAATGTCCCGAAAAGGAGAAACGTTGATCTTTGTCTGAACATTTTAATTTTTAAGAGGGATCGAAAGCTACTTTTGGAATCTTACGTGCCTTCGGCGAGAGTGGTCAACAGCGGATTCGTCAGCGACGGAAAAATGAAATATTTCCCTGCTGATTTGTCACTGAGAGAGTTGCGCTGCCTTCGCCGTTGGTGCCGATGACACGGCGGCCGTTACCGACAATATTCATGCCGTTTGAAAACACTCCGAGGGAGATATTTCGCGTGGATGGAGCCGTCGCGGTGAGTCGAAACGACGCGTTAAAGGGAATGTGTAGGTTGATGGTCCCACGCGTTGACGAGAAACGGTAGGTTCCGCCCTCCATAATGTCACCATCAAAGAAGATGTCTCCCATCGTATTTTCGGCCGCCACCGAACTCGATCCGATGTTCGTCAGATTGATATCGCCTTCGCTCGTGATCTTCGCCCGGACCAGGCCACTCCGCACATTGGTGATATTGACGTTACCGATCAGGGTCTCGATATCGACCATTGCATAGTAGGGAACACGAACCAGAAAGTTGACAATACCCACCTCCGCCCGGCCCTGATTGTCCTTTACCAGGTTAATTACGATCGTGCCGCTCAAATTCTGCGGAACAATGTTGGCTGCGGGTGATTCGAGTTCGGCCGTTATATTGATGTCGGTCCTGTCCCAACCCTCTACTACGACGGTTCCGCTGCGGTTCAGAAGCGCAAACTTTACTGCATTCTGACCGGTCGGGTATGTTTTGGAGAATCGCTTCTGCGCCGTCGCTCCGCCGACGAGCGCAAAGAAAAAAACTACGCTCGTCAGGAGAATCGTAGTTTTTGCCACAGGGCTTCGGCCCAGAATTTTTGGCGATCTACAGATCATTTTCAAAATCAAAAACTAGAGGTCCGAGAAATCCCTTAATAGGTTCATCTTGTCATTCATTACAGAATCGAGCATCTCCACGGACAAGTCGTCTTCGGGGTCCTGCTGCAGTATGTACGTATATTGGTCCAGCGACTCATTGAGCACTTGCAAGTTGCGGTCAAAGGCTTCCCGCGTGTAAGCATCCCATTGGACGCGGCGGGTCTGAACACGATTGTCCCAATAAGTGATAGCCGCCTGCTGCTCCTTAACACGGCGGTCGCGTGCCTGCTGAGGTGTGTTGATCAGTCCAACCTTCGCCAATACCTTTTCAAATGTCGTCTGGGTCGGTGCCGAACGAGTCGTAAAATCGGCGGTCGTCGGCTGCATATAATTTCGAATAGCGACCACCGTCAACAGCGAGCTCAGGATAGCTATCCCAAGAACTGCCGATGCCAGCTGCGGCAACGATAGCCGCCAAAACCGGCCCCTGACCGGCTCCGGCTGGCGGAGCGGAGCGGGTTTGATCTCGCTTTCGATCGTGTTGCTGATACGGCACCACAACGCCTGAGAGTTAGGAGGCACCAGTTCCATCCCGTCTTCGGAACCACATGTAAAGAGGATGGCCGACAGATCCTCACAAACCAAGGCACAGTCGCCGCAGATCGCGAGGTGCGTGCGCACGAGGGACGCCCTTGATTCGTCCAGTTCGTTGTCCAGGAAAGGTCCCAGGCCTTCTTTACACTCTATGCAGTTCATTGGAAATGTGTCGAAAGCCGTATCGGCCCGTACTTGCCCTAATGCGGCCTTCAACGTCGTCGACTGGCAACTTTGCTCTCACAAGGATAGATTAACAAACGGCCTTATTAGTTGCCTTGAGGCTTATTTTTTTGCCGCTTTTCGCCGACCTTGTTTCCGGCATTTTGACATAAAAAACACGAACAATCAGCTGCCTTGTCCGTGTCTCCCTTACGATCTGTTTTGCCTAGCCGTTCTGTTTTATCAAGAGTCCGCGAAGCTTCAATCGGGCCTTGTGAAGCTGTGATTTAGATGTTCCGATCGAGATCCCCATCATGCGGGCTACCTCTTCGTGCTCAAAGCCTTCGATGTCGTGCAGGACGAACACCCGCTTGTAACCATTCGGTAATTCCGCGATAGCATTCTTTAAAGCAATACGGTCGATCACCGGCATCTTGCCGGGATTCGCGGTGCCGTGAACAGTCTGTTCCGGAAGTTCACCATCCTCGGAAGTGCGTTCATTCTTAACGCTCCTTCGGCGAAAGTGCATCAGCACCTGATTGACCGTCAACCGATGCAGCCACGTGGAAAATGCTGAATCGCCGCGAAAACTGCCGATCTTTCGGAAAAGCTGGATAAAGACTTCCTGCGTCAAGTCCTCCGCCTCGGTCTGGCTGTTGGTCATCCGCAGGCAGAGGCTATAGGTTCGACGGGAATACTTTTTATATAACAGCTCGAACGCCGCGATATTGCCGGCGGTCGCCATCTTACACAACTCGAAGTCCGGCGTGCTTGCGTCAAACACGACGACGGCGTCGGTCGTTACTCCCGCTTCCGGTGCGACCAACCCGACGGCTGCCAACTCTACAGAATCGTCGAATCCAAATCCTATATCGCCTTCGATCACCGCTGAAGCAGGGTCCATATTTACTCCAAATAGGCTACCGGTAATTCCGCTGCCGGAATACGTGTCGTCAAATTGTAAATTTCTGTCCGGAGTTTCGATGACGGCCATCCTAAAAAGGTTGTCCGAAATCGGCACGACCAATTGAAGATCTTCCGTCTTCAACCGCTTGAATGGATTCTAAGCCGAAAACACGAAAAAAGAAAGCTATTTTTCATCCCGCGTAAGGACGCCCGTTTTAGGCTTACCGCCTAAATAATCCATCGAACACTCCATCCGTCGTCGGGGCGATCCTGACAATTTGTCTCGATCGCCACAATAACGCAACTTCAAGGTTTAGTGGCCTAGGGTTTGCGAGTGCCCCACGTAGGCGATGCCGGTTCCTTGTCCATACGTTGAACTGGTTTGGCCTTCAGCATCCGCATCGCCTCTTCGACAGCTTTTTCAAGCTGCGGGTCGCGGCCGGCGATGACGTCTTTTGGCCAGTTTTCGACGTCGATGTCAGGGGCAATGCCTTCGTTCTCAACCGCCCATCGGCCGTCTTTGGTAAAGAATCCACCGCGCGGGGCGATCGACGAGCCGCCGTCGACAAATACCGGAGTATCTGCCGTGTGGACGAGGCCGCCCCACGTCCGTTTACCAACGAGCGTGCCGATCTTGCGGAATTTGAACATATAGGGCATCAGGTCACCGCCCGAACCGGCCATTTCGTTGACGATCATGACCTTTGGGCCCCAGATACCCGCGGCCGGACTGGTAAACGGATAGCGGTCGCCCGCGACGTTGTTAAAGTACCCGTCAAAATCACGCTGCAGCACATCGATAATGTAATCGGCACCTGAACCGCCGCCGTTATACCGTTCGTCAACGACCGCACCTTTTTTGTCCTGCTGCGAAAAGTAGTACCGGTTAAAGCTCGTATACCCAGGCTGTCCAGTATTTGGCAAGTAAACGTACGCGAGTTGGCCGCCGGAAAGTTCGTCGACTTTTCGCCGGTTTGATTCGACCCAGGCCCGAGTGCGAAGAGCCTGTTCGTTAGCCACCGGAATGACCGTGTAAGATCGTGCCCCATCCATCGACGGTTTGTCGTTGACCGTGATCTGCGTCTGCCGGTTGGCTGTGCCGTCAAGCAGGCGGAAAATATTGTCCGGTGCCTTTAGCTCGACGCCGTTGATCGCGACCAGGTAATCGCCGGCATTGACGTTGACACCCGGAACCGCCAGCGGCGAACGCAGATCAGGGTTCCAGTTTTCGTTATCGTAGATCCGGGTGATCCTGTACCGCCCATTTTCGACGCTGAAATCGGCACCCAACAAACCGCCGTTGCCATTCGGAACGTCCGGCATATCGCCTCCGCGAACATAACTGTGACCGATGGCGATCTCAGCCCCCATCATGTCCATCAGATAGTTGAGATCGGCCCGGTGCATCACATACGGGAGTAGCGGCCCGTACATTTCTTTCATTTTCGGCCAGTTGGACCCATGCATGTTCGGCACATAGAGATAATCTCGCTGGTTGCGCCACATTTCGTTAAAGATCTGCTTGTACTCTTCCTTGGGGTCGAGATACATACGGAGGTTGTAATTCACGCGGCCAGTAGCTGGCGGTGGAGCCGCCTTGCCGTCGGCGTCTATAACAAAGAGCGAAGGTGCGGGAGGAGTGCCGCCTCCTCCACCACCGCCGAAACCGCCGCCGCCGCCGCGATAGACGAGCTTTTTGCCGTCAGCACTGACCGAGTATGAGGCTACACTGGGTACAAATGTGAGAGTCTTTCGGTCGCTTAGCTTGTAGCGTATAAGCTCGCTGCCGCCGCCCTGGCCCCCACCACCACCGGCCTGGCCGGCTTGGAGATAAAAGACCGTACCGTCCGTGCCAGCTTGCAAGCTGGAATATTGCCGTTCGGGAACGGCCGGAACCGAGATGATCCGTTTCGCAAGCCCATCCCAGTCGATCGTGACCGTCACCGGTCCACGGGGCCGGTTCGTGCCCGGACCAGCTGGTGCACCGCCTGCTGGAGCGTCGTCGCCGCCGCCTGGTCTGGGTGACGGACGGGCACCGGGTGCCGGAACGCCCGTGTCCTCATCACTCTCGGGCAGCAGCGGGCTCGGGTCTTTCTTCGAAAGAACGGCCATGTAAAGGCCAAAGGTTTCGTTGAACGGGTAATTCGTCATGTCGAGCCATTGCGATTTCAGTCCGAAATCGGTTGAGGCGAAGAACCACAAATACTTACCGCTCGCGTCCCAAACTGGCCAGGCTGTGTCCGAGAGGCCATCGGTCAACTGCTTGGTCTCGCCCGTCTCGGCGTTGCCGATAAAGATCGCCATGTAAAGCGATTTGAGGTGGGCCGAATACGCGATCCACTTCGAATCGGGGCTCCACGTCGGGTTGAGTGTGCGGGTCGGGACCATGATCGGATCGTTGCCAACCTGTCTCATTGTTCCCGAAGTCGTGTCGATGACCCAAACTTTCAGGTCCGTGTCGTGACAAAGTATTTTTTTGGAATCAGGCGACCACGATACGGTGTAATAGTGTTTCGGATTTTGGATCGTGATCTCGCGTGCCGGGGCAAGACCGTCGGGATTCTCGATATAAAGCTTGTACTCGCCGGAACGATCGCTAAAATAGGCGATCGATTTGCCGTCAGGCGACCATGACGGGTCACGGTCGGCGGCGTTGCTTGAGTTGGTTAGATTTCTTACATCACCCTTTTCGGCCGGAATCGTAAAGATCTCGCCCCGAGCTTCGACCAGCACACGCTTGCCGGTCGGTGAGAGCGATATGTTGGTCGCTCGTGAGGAAACATCCTCCCAACGCGGCATCATCCAGGGGAAATCGCCCGTGGCGGTAATATTTACGACGTGCTCCTTGCCGGATTTCGGATCGAGTTCGTGGATATAGCCAGCCTGTTCGAATACAACCGCACCCGCACCGGAGTCCATCGTCTTGACGTCAAAATCGCGAAATTTCGTAAGCTCCGTCAGCTTCTTCGAGCCAGACTCGTACGCCCAGACATTCTCGACGCCGTCACGATCGGAGATGAAAAAGACCGTGTCGCCGACCCAAACCGGTTCGATGTCCTTCGAATCGGTCCACGGCGGCGAGACGAGGTCCCACGTCTTCATGTCGACGATCCAGATAGGGCGATTTTGGCCGCCCCGATAATTACGGCGCTCATCGTCCCACGAAGTGTTCATTCGATACGCAATATGGGATCCGTCCGCCGAGATCTTACCCTGAAATCCACGCGGGAGAGCCATTGGTTCCTCGACGCCGCGGTCGGTGGGAACCGTCCAAAATCGTGGAGCGCCACTTGGCGTCCAAGTGGCCCGAGCCGATGAAAACATAACCGACTTGCCGTCAGCCGTCCATCCTTGTACCAGATCCGCTCCCGGATGCCACGTCAATCTCTTTGGCTCGCCGCCATCAGCGGCGACAACATAAACATCCTGGTTACCGGCGTATTCACCGGAAAAAGCTATCCATTTGCCGTCTGGAGAAAAATGTGGGTTCGATGTTTGACCCTGAAATGACGTGATCCTCCGGGCCGAACCGCCCGAGCGGGGAACCGTCCAGATGTTTTGGGCATAGGCAAACGCGATCTGGGTCGCGCTCACCGTCGGAGTCCGAAGCATTCGCGTGCCGCCAGGCGTGACCTGCGCAAAGATGTTGCCCGCGAGGCCAACTCCCAAAATCCCCGCGACAAAAACCGTCGCTGACAGAACAAAGATCTGGCAATACAAACCCGCCTTAAGCGTGCGATAGGACATTAAATTTTCCTCCGGATGAACTAGATTGTGATTTCGCGGACGATTTTAACATGAAGTGAAGCGGAACGTGAAAAAGGCAGTAGACGCCGTTACAGCCCACGTCTCGCCGGTCATGGCACAAAAGAGGAGGTGAAAGGTTTAGAGACATGAAATTGCTACGACCACGACCGCGAAAAATGGTCGGTCCAGGGATTGATAGAACGCTGAGCAAGAAGAGGCGGAAGCTCCGGAAGAGTTAAAAATTCTGGCTTGGTTCGAAGGTGGTGAATATGGCGGCAAGCTCGCCGCGGACGCCGACGTCATCGACGCTGTGGACATCGTCGGCATTCGAAGTTGCGAGCATTGTGATCTCAAACCCAGCTCGAACGCCCGGTCGAGACGCCGGCATGAAGAGTCGTCGGCCCCAGACCAGCAACCGTTGGCCGTTCTCGGCCGTGCCGGTGCCCTGAAACTTTATTTCGTACGCACGCCAGCCACCGTTCACGGATGTTTCACCCTCGGAGACCATCTGATAATTTGGGATCAGTTTTTTAAGGGTTTCACTCGCCTCTTTCGAGAGTTCGGCAAATTTTGGTGCATCGGTGATGTATGTCCCGGAACTCGGATAATATCCTATCAACAGCTGCTCCTTGAGATTGCCGTCACGCGTGCTATCGGAAATATCGAGAAATTTACCCCTGCCGTTAGTAGTTGTACTTTCCTGGGGACCGGCTGTTTTCCATTCCTTTGGATAATAGACAGAAAATCCTACGAAATTGCGTAGGATGTCGCCCTTTAGGGCCTGTCGAGTATTTTGGAAAGATTCCGTATTTGGCGGCTGAGCAATGCGGCGTGGAACCGGCGGCACCTCTATCTGAATGGTGCCGTCGGGCAGCTGTGCTGCGGGATCGATCGACGCTCGCGGCGCGGGTGTCTCGGGCGGCACAACGACAGAAGGATCAGCCGGTCGGTTTAACAGGTAATACCAGATGCCGGCAGCTACGATCGCCAGGATCGCAAACGTAATAATTGCTATCTTTAGCCAGTCACGATGAGGTTCGCTCAGCGGTTCCGGCGAGCGCCGTGTCCAGGCGGCGTCACCTGTCGACTCGGCGATCTCTGCCGCCGGTTGGATCTCAGGGTAGACGGCGGCCGCGGATCCCGCGGATATGAGTGATCCGTTTTCCACAGCCGAACTGTCAGTCGCGGGAATTACCGGTATCCGGGAGCTCGAAAACGGCACCGGTTCTTTGTCTTCGGTGTCCTCCGCGTCGTCACGCCGGACCTCGGTCAAGGCGGCATAAAGTGCGTCTCCAAATTCTCGGGCGGTCGGATAACGCAGGAGCGGCTCGGGCGCCAGGACCTTTTCAAAGACGTAGTCGACCTCGCCGGATATCTCGCGGCGGATCGAGCCCGGCAGTTTTTTCAAACCTGCATTTTGCTCATCCAACAGCTGCCTTGGAGTTTCCGCTATATACGGCAGACGCCCTGTCAATATTTGATAGGCGATCACTCCGAGTGAGAAAACATCGCTCGCGATCGTCGGAATGCGTCCCTCGAGTATCTCGGGTGCTCGGTACATCAGGTTTTCGTCATTCGGAGAGCCTCCTGAAACGCCAAAATCCGATAATTTGACGATCTCAAGCTCGTCGTCAACGCGTGCGACAACTACATCTTCAGGCCGCAGGTCACGGTGGAGAATTCCTTCCTTATGGACAATGCTCAGGCCCTCGCCTGCCTGCCGAACGATCCGCGCGACGCGCATCGGGTCGAGCGGCCCATTGATATGTAGAATGTCGGCAACCGTAAGAGCGTCCAGGAATTCGCTGATGAGAAACGTCGTTCCATCGGCAAACTGGCCGGAATCGAATACGCGAACAACATTGGGATGATCCAAATGCGAAAGCGAAATACGCTCTTCGGTAAATATGCTCTCGGTGATCTCGTCGAGGTCCTCGTTGGTTAGGATCCGCACCATTACCCGCTTATCATCGACGATCCGGTCCTCGGCTAGAAACGCGAATCCCGTGTCATCTTCGCCAAGCATCTCAATGACCTGGTAACGCCCTTTGACCCGATAGCCGACAAAAGCATCTGGGTCATCGAGATCGAACATCGGCTCCTTCATTGAAGGATGATCACGTTCACCATCCTCGTTGATATGCATATGGCCGGACGGGATCTCAGACGGACTTATCTTGCGGGCCATGGCCCGATCTTCATAACGCTCGACCTCGATCTCGCCACCACTGTCGGAGAAGTTTAGAAAATGGGTTTCGTCCTCATCGTTGTCAGATTCGAAAAATAATTCGGAGCCGTCGTGGCTGCTTTTGACATCCGCGTTATCTGTAGAAATTTCCTGAGGTTCGCCGTTCGCAGCAGGACTTGTCGAAACACCGATTTCGCCGATCGGCAATATCGTTGAGAAAATGCTTTGCCTGTTTTTCTGAACGCCGTCACCGCTCCGCGACACGAGACGAGCTCCGTCCAGGTCGCAAAACCGCTGCGTACCTTTACCATAAATTTGACCGCATTTGGGACAGTGCATGATCTTTTACAACCGAAATGAATAACGAACGATAAACGCTCTTCAGAACTACCTGATGGGTTTACATATCAACATCGAAATACTCCCAATCAACACGCGATTTCAGGTTTAACTACCCGAATAGACATCCATCTGCGAATTTCCGCACGTCAACGGCGAACTCCCGCGATCTTTGCTGCGATCGTGGTTCGCGTATCGTCGAGCGACAATGCTTTGCGAAAGGCCCGTTCTGCAGCCGCACTTTTTTTGGAACGAGAATACGCATCGCCAAGGGATTCAAACTGACCTGCAAGCTCCAGCTTCTCAAATGCACCCGCAACCTTGCCGGCCTGAAGCAGCCAATTTTCACCGATCTCGTATTTACCCTGTTGGACATATAACGTTCCTAGAAGACTGTAACCCACAAAACTCGCCGGAGCGACCTCGCTACTCCTTATCAGGAACGTTTCTGCCGCCTCAAACTTGCCTGTCGAGGTAAGTGCTTTGCCGATCAAAAACAATGCAGACGGATCGCGCGGATCACGATCGAGAGCTTTTTTCAACACTGCGATCGAAGCTTCAAAACGCTGTTCGGACTGCATCGAATCAGCAACGAGGACCATGGAACGCACGTCATTTGCCCTGGTGACGGCCTGCAAATTCGAGCTTTCCGCATCGGCGTTTCGTCCGCGTCGGCGCATTAATCGCCCAAGATGAGCATACGCTGGTGCATAGCCACCGTCTATCTTGATCGCCCGGCGATACGCGTTTTCGGTTTCGGATCCGATCAACCCTTGCCGCTCGAGCGCGACACCAAGCTGATCGTACGCCTCCGCGTTCTCAGCACGGATCGTTATTGCCGTCCTCGCCATCTGTTCGGCTTCGGCATAACGGTCGGAAAGCCCAGGGGCAGACAGCGGCTGCGTCAGGACAAAGCTGAGAGATGTGTAGGCATCCACATTGCGGGGGTCGAGGCGGAGGACCGCACGATATGCCTTTTCCGCATCTTCCCAGCGATGTGTTTCCACATAGATCGCTCCGAGCAGTATCACTGGACGCGGGTCGGAGCCGTTAATATCGCGAGCCCGCCTGTATGCGATCTCCGCCGCCAAAAATCCGTGCGAATTTCGCGCGTTTCGACCGTCACCTAACAATCGCTCAAAGGCCTCATTCTGCGCCCGGTCCAGCGGAGGCGAGGTCTTGACCTCTTGATCCTTTATAGCGGGTACCGTGATCCGCGGAGCGATCCGAATGGGCGTTCTTGTATCGCCAATTGCCGGCCTCTCGGAGGTTCGCGGGGCAATACGGACAGGTGTCTTTAAGTTGGACGACGTTTTTCGTGCTGATTTCGGCTGACGTTTGGCGGCGGAGGCCGATACGTTGCGGTGCATGGTTGGCCGTTTCGCCTTCGCCGTGTCTGGATTCTTGCCGAAAAGTTTATTGCTGGTCCCGAGGTCCTGTCCAACAACGCAGAGGGAAAGAGTTCCCACAAACATTCCCAATTTTAGGAGCCGCTGCAAACTTCTCATTCGAACTCCCTGCGGGCACGGTTCAGCCGCCGCTAGCCAAGCGGAAGCCCAACTGCAGATCACGTTTACTGATCGGTACTTTTTGTCTGTAAGTTGCCGTGATCGCATATTCGCCGGTGGATTTATTTTGTGCACAACCGCCGCGGATCATGTTCTCCGGCTGTGTAGATTCGTTTATGCCGCCGCTGCCAGGATAAGGAAGCGCCTTTGAGCCGGTCCATTCATATACATTTCCGATCAGGTCCAATACGCCCCAGTCATTTGGGCAGGAGTCCGTCCCGACATTGGTCACTTCCATGAGCGATTTATCGATCACTGCACATTTTGGTCGAAATGAATCGCCCCATGGGTAAAGATTGTTCTTTGACCCGTTTCGGGCCGCAAACTCCCATTCTTCCTCGGTCGGCAGCCGATATGTCACCTTGTCCCGTTTGGAACGCCACGCAATAAACGCATTGACGTCATCTATGTTCACATACCGGACGGGCATCAATTCCTGTCCCGATATGGGCTTATCATTCACCCAATGAGCCGGCAGCGGTTTGTAACCCATCTCACTGGTAAATGCATAATACTCCTGGTTTGTAACCTCGGTCTTATCAAGTGAGAACGGCTTGACGTCAACGGAATGTTCGGGACGTTCCTCCATGCGGCCGTCATTGCGGCCCATTTTAAAAGTACCACCGGGAATCGCGACCATCTCCGCCTTCGGAGCGGCAATGACGGGCGTCGAAGTCGGCGTCAGCGACGGTGCCGGCGTGGCCGAATTAGTAACATTTCCTGTTTGGCGGGCCGGACTAAATACGCCCAGCATAAATGCGGCGGCGATACCTATTATTCCTATACCAAAAACGCCTATTATGACGACGATTCCCAAAACAAGAGGCGAAAAGACCGACTTCTTAGGCGGCATCGATTCAACCGCGACCACAGGCGGAATCGTACTTTGTTTCTGATGAACCGTTTCCTCGAGCATCACCGGAACCGGTGTATCACGAACTCCAACGGGTTTTTCACCTACGGTTCGGAGTGACCCCTTGGAATCCAGGTTCGGGATCGGCATCGAATTAAATGTGGGTTTGGGGATCGCATCCACGTCATCTACGACGGCGGTCCGCAGTTCCGCCACAACCTCGCGCGGAATGCCGTCACACACAACGTCGCCCAGCCAGTCGTGAAAACCATCCTTGCTTACGCGGAGGTGGTGATTTCCGCTCTGGATGCCTTCGAGCGTCATTTCTCCGTTATCGGTGGTTTCGCCGACGGAAACGTTATCGATAAATACCCTTGAACCGGGCGGATGTGTGAGGATCTTAAGGGACGAAACGGGCAAAGCACGCCCAGTGGACGACCGTGGCGGCGACGGCGGAAAGATCGCGGCTTTCAGTTCGTCGATCAGGGCTTCCACGGACGGCGTACGCTTTGCCGGGTCCTTTTCCAGAGTGTGGAAAACCGCCTGTTCGAGAGCGGGAGTTACGAGAACGCCCATCGTTGAAAACGGTGGCGGAGCATCGCTGATGTGCTTTTTCATGATCGCCGGTATCGACGAACCCTTAAAAGGTACATCTCCGGCGAGCATTTGATAGAGCATAACGCCGACGCTGTATATGTCAGCGCGCGAATCGGGATCTTCGTCGGCCCACTGTTCGGGAGCCATATAATATGGCGATCCCATTAGGCCAGTCGTCTGTGCCTGAATAAACGAGCCCAGCAATTCGCCCGACTTGATCTTGGCAAGTCCGAAGTCGAGGATCTTGACCGCTTGCGCAAGCGTTGGCTTGTCGCTGCAGATCATCACATTCAGCGGTTTGAGATCGCGGTGAACGATGCCCTGGTGATGGGCCGCACCGACACCGGCGCAGATCGGCGACATAAGATCGAAGGCCCGTTCGGACGACAGCCTGTTTTCGCGTGCCAATAGATCGTGGAGCGATTCGCCCTCGACGAATTCCATGACGAGGAACGGCATCGAACCGTTAACAACCCCATAATCAGTGACGCTGACAACATTGGTGTGCCTGATCGCGGCCGCCGCCAAGGCCTCCTGACGAAAGCGGGTGACCAGCTCAGGATCGTTTCCAACGAGGTCCGGCAAAATGACCTTGATCGCAAGGAGCGTCTTTAGATAGGCGTGACGAGCCTTGTAAACAACGCCCATTCCGCCCTGTCCGATACGAATCTCGAGATGGTACTTACCTTCAAGGATCGGTTCTCCGCCGATCGTGTGCGCGGTCGGAAGCCCGTCCTTCGGACAGGTCAAGACCTCGTCCGAATAGCAATTTTTACAGATCTGGCACTCTCTCATTATCTGTTCGAGTCTGTTTCGGACGGTGGCCGCCTAAATCTAACCTCCAAGCCGGAACGAAGGATCGGCGTTATTTTTGCGGATCTTTCCCGTTTTGATTTTAGTTTTTTTGAATTTTTCAATCAAGGTTAATTGGTAATCGCCGTTGTTTGCCTCCACCGTCATCTCGTTTTGATGCCTAGATATGCAAAAATGCAACCGCGAAATTACGTCCTATCTAATGACAATGTTAACCAGACGTTTAGGAACGACCACGACCTTGACGATCTCTTTGCCGTCCGTATGTTCACGTACCTTTTCGTCGGCAAGTGCCATTGCCTGAAGCTGGTCGCCCGACGCCTCGGGCGATGCCATTACGCGCGACCGCAGTTTGCCGTTGACCTGGACCGGTATCTCGATCTCATCGGCCTTTGCGAGTTCCTCGATATACTCGGGAAATCGGGTCTCATTCGCCAGCATGCCATTTTCATTGCCGATGATCACCGCATACATCTCCTCGGCAGCGTGCGGGGTGAAAGGCGTCAGCATTGTCGTAAGAGCGATCAGGGCTTCGCGGATTGCGAAAATATCGGCTTCGGTCGCCTCATCGGGCTCGACGCCGACATCACCGATCGCGTTCGAGAGTTCCATCAGCGCTGCCACCGGTGTATTGAATTGGAGATTTTCAAAATTGTCCATCACACGCTTAATAGTTTGATGCGTCTTTTGTCGCACCTTTCGCGATGATGGTGACAAATCGTCGTTGCCGAGTGCCAACCGCTGACCGCTGACCGCTGACCGCCACTTATAAACCAGCCGCCAGACACGCTGCAAAAAGCGCACGGCACCCTCGATCCCGGCTTCGTTCCACACGAGTTCGTGCTCGATCGGGGCGGCGAACATCACAAACAATCGGGCTGCATCGGCACCGTAGATGTCGACCATCTCATCGGGATCTACGCCGTTGCCCTTTGACTTCGACATTCGTTCGATACCGTACTTTAGCGATTTGCCGTCGCTTCCGACCGCGCCCGTGATCTTACCCTTTGCATCACGCGTGACAGTCACGTTTGCCGGTTCACGATAGGCTCGCTTCCCGCCTTCGTCATCAAAGAACGTCTCGCCAACGACCATTCCCTGCGTCAAAAGACGTTTGAATGGCTCGTCGAATTTTACGATCCCGATATCCCGCATCACCTTTGTCCAAAAGCGGGCGTAGATCAGGTGCATGACGGCGTGATCGTCGCCGCCGATATATTGGTCGACCGGCGTCCAATAAGCCGCCATTTCCGGATCAAAAGGCAGGATCTCATTTGTCGAATCGGTATACCGGAAAAAATACCAGGACGAATCGACGAACGTGTCCATGGTGTCGGTCTCCCGCTTTGCCGGGCCGTCGCATTTTGGACAATTCGTTTCGTAAAACTCAGGCACCTTTGCAAGCGGCGACTCTCCGGTTCCAGTGATCGGGGCATTTTCAGGCAAGCGGACCGGTAGATTCTCGAACGACTCTGGCACCACTCCGCAACTGTCGCAGTAAACGATCGGGATCGGCGAGCCCCAGAAACGCTGACGTGAGATACCCCAATCACGGAGACGGTATGTCGTTCCAGCCTCACCGAAACCATGCGCGCGCGCGTATTCGGTCATTTCCTTTTGGGCTTGCTCGCTCGTTTTCCCATTCCAGTAATCGGAGTGGACCACGACGCCATAGTTCGTGAACGCCTGTTCCAGAGCCAAAGCCTGCATCGCATGATGTTCGTGCACGAGGTGCGGCTCGGAAATGACCTGGCGAATCGGCAGATCAAATTTCTTGGCAAACTCAAAATCGCGTTCGTCATGAGCAGGCACCGACATAACAGCGCCAGTACCGTACTCCATCATCACGTAGTTTCCGACCCATACCGGCAGAATTTCGCCGTTGAAAGGATTAATAACCTTGAGTCCGGTGTCGAGGCCGTCTTTTTCAACCTCAACCTCGCGATCTTTCGGCTTCAATTTTTCCGTAATGATCGATTCGATCTTTGCCGTGGCATCCGCCGAAAGAGAAGCCCGGTTTCCGTCGATCACCGGATGTTCCGCGGCGACGACAACTGCGTTGACTCCAAAAATGGTGTCGATCCGGGTTGTGAACACTCGTATCGTGCCCGTCGCCCCTTCGCCCTGCTGTTGGATCGCAAAATCGACATAGGCGCCTTCCGAACGGCCTATCCAGTCCTGCTGACGTTTGAGGACGTTTTGCGGCCAGCCAGCCTCGATCTCGGCCATGTCGTCCAACAATTGATCGGTATAGGCCGTCGTTTTCAGGAACCACTGGTCCAAGTCTTTCTTTGTTACGGGATTACCGCACCGCCAGCAGAGCCCGCCGCTAGCCTGCTCGTTTGATAGAGTTGCCTGATCTGTCTCGCACCAATTGACCTGGGTCATACGCTTATAAGCGAGGCCCATTTCAAACATTTTAAGGAAAAACCACTGGTCAAACTTGTAGTATTCCGGACGGTGGGCATACATCTGCCGGCGCCAGTCGTAGCTCAAGCCAAGCCGCTGAAGCTGGCCTCGCATAATGGCGATATTGTCCTCGGTCCACTGCCGCGGATTGACGCCCCGCTTTACTGCAGCATCCTCGGCCGGCTGCCCGAACGAATCCCAACCGATCGGATGAAGCACGTTGAATCCCCGGAGCCGCTTGTACCAAGCCAATGCGTCGCCCGCAGAGTAGTTACGGACGTGCCCCATGTGCAGGTTGCCCGACGGATAAGGCAGCATCTCAAGCTGATAAAATTTCGGCTTATCGCTTCCCGCCTCAGCCTCGAAAGCGCGGCTGTCGGCCCATTTTTGCTGCCATTTCTGCTCGATCTTTTTTGCGAAATATTTCTCGTCCATACAGATACTCAAAATGATCTTGTCCGTTCGTTTCGGACAAAAACCCAATCTTAGCGAATAAACCGAAGTCTATCCACCTTTCAATTTTGTTTTCGAATTGTAACTTGTTCGTGATCGCGCCGCGTCGTCAGTCAGATCAGACGAGCGGCTTTGTAAGGGCGAGAGATTTTGCAAAAAACCACATGCCGAGATTGTAGTCTAGTGTTAGTGGTTTGTCTAACTTTAATTCCCGGCAATAGCACACCCTGACCTCATGGTCGAGGCAATGCAGGGCGTCATACGAAACAGAAAACGAAAAGGCTCTGGCCTAACCCAGTAAAACCCCGCTTGATAATTTAGTACCATATATAGTACCATTCCGTCGGCGCCTTATGACTATCGAGGAAACGATAGAAAAACTTGGAAAAGAACGGGCTTCTACGCGGTTTAAGGCACTCGTGAAGATCTGCACGGCGTATTTCGGCGAGCCGCGAGTACGAGGTAGTCATCATATATTCAAGATGCCGTGGCCGGGCGATCCGCGATTGAATTTGCAGGAGGACAGATCGAAGGCAAAGCCGTATCAGGTCGGACAGGTCGTTGATGCCTTGAAAAAACTCCAGCGAATGACCGGGAAGTAAGATCCAAGAGGTACAAAGATGTCGAACATATCGGGAAAGAAGAAAACAAACGGACACCGGCCCGAAAACTATAGCTACACCGTCGCTTGGTCGGACGAAGACGATGCGTTCATAAGCCGTGTGGTCGAATTTCCATCGCTCGCCGCCCATGGCGACAGCCAGGAAAAGGCCCTTCGCGAGATCAGCGGTGTTGTAGCCAACGTGATCGAGGATCTCATCGCCGATCGCGAACCGGTCCCCGAACCGCTCGGCAAACGCCGTTACAGCGGCAAACTAAACGTCCGCATGTCCAGCGAACTCCACCGCCGCCTCGCTCTCGAATCCGAATATCAGGGCGTCTCGCTTAACGCTTTGATCAATCTCAAACTAGCGAGCTAAGGTCGGCCGTCGTCAAACTAGATTCGTCCAAGGGAGGAACATTTTCTGCGTTAAAATTCCCCCAGACGGTGAAAGATGGATCTCGCACTTCTGACAAAGCAAATCCAGCCATTGCGTGCTGAAACAGGCGTTGAGATGCTCGGCGTCTTCGGCTCGTCGGCGCGTGGCGACGACGATATCGGGAGCGATATCGACCTACTTGTCAGATTCAAGAGCCCGGTTGGATTGCTACAGCTTATTGGGCTTGAACAACGGCTACAAGCGATTCTCGGCCGCCCGGTCGATCTCGGAACCGAGGCCGGTTTGCATCCTCTCATCAAAGCAAACGTTCAAAAAGATCTCAAGATCATCTATGAAGTAAGTAAGGTCGAGTTCGAGCAAAGCTATCTCCTGCAAGATGGTCTAGTTAGACAGCTGGAGATCTAGGCTTGAGTAGGAGACGTTACTTTCTTGGCTGGACCGCAAAATGGTGGTATTCTGTCACGAGCTTTCAATAATACGAGTTTTATTAAACGAAGAACTTAATGGTAAATAACATAGTTTTGCAGACTGTTGAAACTTGGATATTTTGAGTTTTCCCTCTCGACCGTCTGCCCCAAAATGAGAGGCAAAGACGATGGTCGACCAAATTGAGACAAATACCGCACGCCGAAGCGATCCTTCACCAGATATAAATAGCGATAGATCAACATCCATTAGAACGTTGCGCCAGGCAAACAGGCACCCCGTTGGTGATGACGTCATAGTCTCGCTCGCGGACGCGTATGAGAATCAGCGTGCTCGCCAAGTGACCCAATGGGAACAGATGTATCGCCATGCCGGTCAAACGGTCGCGTGATCGCATTTCTACCCAAACGCCGCAGGCTGCGATGGTTCGGACCTTTAGGCCCGTGCCTTGGAGTTTGTGCCCTCGTTTTTTTGTTTTCCGCAGCGGGGGCTCACGCCCAGGACCTTGACGCCCTATCGACCCAGGTCCGCAACGGAGGCCTCGAACAAAAACGCAGTGCTCTGAGTGTGATCCGCGCGCGAAGGACCGAAGCGTTTTCCCGGATCGCAATACCCGCTTTAGCAGACTCGAACGAAATAGTACGCTCGATGGCAGCGGCTGCGATCGTCTATCTGCCTCCGAACGAAGCTTTGAACCTACTTTTTCAGCTGCTCAACGACAAGGCCGAATTTGTCCGCCGCGAAACCGTTTACGCACTGGGCGAGGTCCCCTCAGCCGGCGCCACATCGCACCTTATCGAGATCCTTCAGCACGACCGCAGCGACTCTGTTCGGTCGGCTGCGGCGGTTGCACTCGGGAAAGTAGGAGACGCTGCCGCGGTCGAAGCCTTGGCTACGGTCCTTGGCCGGCCTCCGAGGTCTGAGGATGAATACCTACGCCGGTCGGCCGCACGCTCTATTGGACAGATCGCCGAGATCGCACGCGGCGAAAGCCCGCAGTCGGCCACGCCCCAAAATTTTCTACCGGAAAAGTTCAAAAAAACTATCACCGCCCAGTCCGCGACCGCCGTCGTGCCGGCATTTTCAAAGGCCGCAGGCATCCTCCTAAAAGTGGCGGCGAACCGCCGCGAAACGGACGATACACGTCGCGAAGCTGCCTATGCGTTAGGCTCGATCGGAGACCAATCGTCAATTTCATTTTTGAAAGCCAACATCACGAACAGCGACAACTACCTCGCCGAGATCTGCCGCGAAGCTTTGCTAAAGATGCCGAAACCCGAATGATTCGTTTTCGGCGCTCCGACTCAGTGGAAAGAATTGCAATGTTGCAAGCCTTACCCCAGTTCTTTCGTAAAGGCACGGCGGCGCGATTTACTAACAAAAGCTATTATGCTATAATAGTTATGGAACTATTGCGTGGCAACGAAAACAAAAGTTTACGACTTAGATGAACGCGATCGGTATCACGAGTATCTGAACAAGTGCCACGACAGTCCCTAATCCCTCCTCAGACTTAAAAATATATGAAGTATTGTCTTTCAGCACGAACGGCCGCTATGATCTTACTGCTTGGCTGCGCTATCGCAAGTCAGGCGCAATCGCCTGTACAAGATCTCATCAAGGCCGCGCTCGCATGTCCCGGGACCGACTACGAATGTCAGATAACGAACTTCACGAAGATCATAGAGCTCGACCCTAAATTACCCCAGGCATATTTTAATCGGGGAATCTCGTTTCGGTCGAAGGGCAGCGACGATCTTGCAATTGCCGATTTCACCAAAGCGATCGAGTTAAAGCCTGATTATGAACGCGCTTACGGTATTCGCTCGAATGTATATCTCAAACAAGGTAAATTCGATCTCGCGCTAGCCGATCTCAACAAAGCCATTCAGTTGAAGCCGGACGATGCCGTTGCCTACAACGATCGGGGGCTCACATATCGCAGAATGGGTAATAAAGACCTCGCTCTGGCAGACTTCGATAAAGCGATCCAGCTGTACGGCGATTCTCCCGGAGCCTATCTTCCTTATTACAATCGCGGATTATTGCGTTGCTCCCAGGGCTGCGCCGAGCTATCCTTTGCCGACTATAACAAAGCGATCCAACTAAATCCGAACTTTGCAGACGCCTACGTCGAGCGCGGAGCCGTATACGACATCAAACGACGTTTCGATCTAGCCGTCGCCGACTATGATAAAGCGATCCAGCTCCAGCCCGATCTTCCTCGAGCCTTTAATGGTCGCGGATGGGTATCTCATCAGCAGGGCCTTTACGATCGGGCGATCGCCGACTATACGACGGCGATCCGCATAGATCCCAAGTATGCGACCGCCTATTGTAATCGCGGTGTCGCATATTCCGAGATCGGTGAATTCGATCGGGCGATCGCGGACGATACGAAGGCCCTCGAGCTCGATCCGAATTTGAATGACGAGATATATCGGTCGAGAGCATTGGCATATTTTCATAAGACCGATTACGAGAATGTTTACCGTGATACAGTGGTCTACCTGAAGCGAAGCGGACTCAAGGCAAAGGCTGCTCCATACGGCATCATGATCGGGTATCTCGGACTGCGCAAGAGCGGCGATACCACCCGGGCCGACACGTTTATAAAGGGCTGGCTCAAATTTGTCACACCGGGCGATTGGAGCACTCAGGTATTAAAGTACTTCGACGGGCAGATGACCGCCGACGAGCTGCTCGCTCTCGCGGACGATAACAACAAACAAACCGAAGCCCACGCTTACATTGGCGAAATTCTTTTGTCCGAAAACAAGAAAGCGGAAGCTTTCGAACATTTTAACTGGGTGAAGAACAACGGGAATAAAAAGTTTGTCGAATATCACATTTCGCTCGAGGGACTTAAGCGATAAGAGCATTTCAGAAAAACGGGGTCTGGCCTGCGATTCGTGCGATTTGTGATTGATGACCCTGACTTTCTGAGTCGAACGAAAACATCCCAAGCCGCCTCGGCGGCCTTTGTCGATTGTCTGTCCAAATCAGGCGCCACGTCAATGATTTTCAATTCCGTGAAGCCTTGATCTTAGTCGCTAACGGCGACAAACAATATATCTCAGGGTGAAGGGTTTGCGAAACCTTGGGCATGTTGAGATGGATTGAACGGAGCCTGCCGTTTCGATGCCGCCTCAGACCGCCGAAAACAAGATAGCTCATTCTCAACCCTCGTTAACCAAGTGGCCGAGCAATACAGACGAGTGTCATGACGAAGAATCGTAATATCGCCGTTCTTACCCGTTTTCGTTCTTAACCCGAACACCTGATAATTCGATATTTTACTTGCGTCCCAACTCTTTAAGTTTGGAGAGAAACCGTTTGTTCGACGGATCGAGTAGTAAACCTCGACGGTAGCTTTCAATGGCGGCCGGATCGTTTCCCAAGCTTTCGAATACCTCACCAAGGCTGTCCCAGACATTTACCGACTTCGGATAAAGTTTCGAGTTCAGTTGAAAGACCTCGAGTGCCCTCGCCTTGTCGGCCCCTCTCAGAAGGGCATATCCCAGACTATTGAGTGTGTCCTCACGGACAAGTCCTGATTCAGAAAATGAGCTCTTGAGGTTTGATAATGCCCGATCGACGTCCTGCACTTTTGTCTTTAGGACCAGGTCCCTTAGGACCCATCCGGTCAAGCTTCCAAACGGGTCGTTTTCTGTCAGATACTTCACTGCTGCGGCCGGACGTGTCTTTAATTCAGCTTCGATCCGCCGCTCTTCATTCATGTAGGCGGCCGGCAATCCATCGAGGAATCGTTTTAGCTGCGCCTCCGGCAACCAATGGCCTCGGATCATAACCCCTGCTATTTTTGTTGCGTTGCGGACGTCGCTCAAAGGGTTGGCGTTTAATAACAAGAGATCTGCACGCTTTCCCACCGTGACCGTGCCGAATTTATCAGTGCCCTTTAGAAGTGCCGCAGAATTTGTTGTGGCCGTTTTCAATGCCTCGTATGGCGTGAAACCGATCGAGACGAAATTTTGCAATTCCTCGTGGAGCGCAAATCCGGCCACGGGCCCCACACCCTGCGAATCGGTCCCGGCTATGATGGGTACACCGGCAATTTGGAGTTGGTGGACAAGCTCTTTCTGAAAAGCGAGGTAATCCGGTAGTAACGCCTTTTCCTCAGCTGAAAATCCGTTGAAGTAAACATCTCGTTCAGGCTCTAGTTTGTCCCTAAGATAAGGTGCAATATATTTCAGTTCCGGGTTGCCAAGGTAATTCTTGATATCCGTCGCCTGTCGAACGATATGCTCATAGGTAACCAAAGTGGCAATGACCGAAACGCCGGAGGCCCTGGTTACCTCGACCGCCTGAGGAATTCGCGCCTCATCGAGCTTGATGTTGTCCTCGAATAAGTCATCTGTCTTCGGGAAATTGAAAAACGTATAGAGGTATTCCTCCGCGTGAGCGATCGACTGCCCGCTCTCAACCGTTTTTTCCAAACCCACGCGACGAGCGATATGCCCAACCATGATCAGTCCGCGGGCTTTAGCCGCCCCCATCAGTGCGGGAAACTCTTCGCTAGACACTTGCGGATATATCTTGACACCGTCATAACCCGCCTGCCATTGCTCGTCAACCTCACGAGCCGCCTCCGCAGAACTTCGAACGCGATCAAATTTGGGGCCGGTCGACAAAATGTTCGGTGCATTGACCATCAGCCCGCGAGCTACTTTTTTCTTCCAACCCAATGTTGCCGGCCCTCCATTGAGATCAAACACGGTCGTCACACCGTTGAATAGATAGAGCGGCATTTCGGTGGCCGAGTACAGATGGACGTGCGAATCCACAAGCCCCGGCATCAAATATTTCCCGTTCCCTTTAATTTGAACGGCATTTCGAGGTATTGCGGTCTTATCCCAATCGCCTATAGCCGTGATGATCCCATCTGTGACGACCACGGTCTGATTGGCGATGACCCTTTCACTGTCCATCGGGATCACGGTGACATTGGTAAAAGCAACTACGCTATTTACATCAGCAATCGCGTAAGCCGGTTGTAACGTGCTAATTAAAAGGAAAGCTACGAGAGCCAGGGACCTGATCATTCGTGTGTATCGTCTCCCCGAAGTCACCAAATATAGGGATATCTGTGTTGCCGGAGTTCTATTGGTTTTCATTTAAAGTTTGCAATCAACGTTTCAGGAAATAGAAATGCAGAGCAGCTTCAACACAACAAATACACCACCGCGCCTAATTTTACGACAATGCGGCCTTTTTAGTGCCCAACTCACCTGCCCCTCGTACAAACCAACCTCGCCCAACGAGGAAAGAATTCCTAATAACCGATCTGGTCACGAAGCATGACGGCCTGCTTTCCTATCGATTCCATGTATGCAACATAGCACCATTCTTGACATCCATGGTAAGATTGTTATTAGTAGGTCGTCGGCCGCGCAGCGTTTGCCGCCTCGGCCGGGATGATCTTTGACAAGATCAGTCTGGAGTCGTGAGCTTGAACTAAAACTGAAAACTTCAGAACGACATAAAGGCTCGGTCGTCTCAAGTTAATCGGGGGCCATTTTTAATTCAAGACGATATTTGGGGGCTTACGTCATTATTTCTCTATAACTTAACCGTCTCAAATTGTTTTCGCTGCCGTGACCGGGCCGTCCCACTTAATGAGTTGGAGCGTTTTCTTAAGTGGGACGATTTTTCGGCATAACTCTTGGTTTTCCTGCTAATTAACCGTTCCACTTTCGCAAATGAATTGGAACACGTTCCGTATCTCGAATGTCGAATGGTGAATGAAAGGCAATCCCCTGGCTCGCTGTATCACCCATGTTGGGGCTTGAGCCCGTCCATTGAAATTTCTAAACGGCTGTATTTACATCGTTTATGGGTACATGGGCGAGATCGAAAAATGTTTTTTGTTGCAAAAACGGTGAAACAGGGCTAGTTTACAGCCGTAACATGCTGTATTGACAACACTTAGGTTGTCACACATATATTGATACAATACTGATACAGTATTGAACCGGTATCTGATCGATATCGAGCCGGAAGCCAAAGGATCGGATGAATTCGGATCATCCTACCAAAGACGCTGCCGATAATTTCTTTAACTTTCAAAGCTAATTTGTTCTAATTATGATTATGCAAGGTACCGGCAGCCAGACGAGTCCGACGACGGACCTGAGCAGATATTACTCCGAGGTGCGCTCTTACACTGAGGCTCTCTGTGAACCGCTCGAAACCGAGGACTACATTCCGCAACCGATCGCTGACGTATCTCCAGCAAAATGGAATGTTGCCCACACAACATGGTTCTTTGAGGAGATGATCCTTAAGAAATACATGACGGGGTATCGGGTTTTCGATGAACACTTCGGCCATTTATTCAATAGTTATTACAACACCGTCGGTAAACGCACGCAGCGCGATCAACGCGGCGACCTGAGTCGCCCGACGGTAAAAGAAGTGTTTGGATATAGAAAGCATGTCGATGAAAATATGGCTGGTTTTTTGGCGGGCCCACAGTCGGATGCGGTAAGGGACCTCGTCATCCTCGGACTCAACCACGAACAGCAGCATCAGGAACTGTTTTTAACGGATCTGAAATACACGCTGAGCCTCAACCCGCTTCATCCCGCATATCGGGATGGCTACGCACCGGAGGAATCTGCTGAAACCAAAACATCCGAATTCATCGAATTCGAAGGTGCGATCTATGAGATCGGTTACGACGGAAGCGGTTTTTGCTTTGACAATGAGCTCACGCGGCACAAGGTCTATCTGAATGATTTTTCGATCAGCTCGCGGCTTGTTACAAACGCGGAGTTTATCGAGTTTATGGATGCGGGCGGATACGGCGATTTTCGCCTCTGGCATTCGGAGGGTTGGGATTGGGTCAATCAGAATGACATCACATCACCTCTCTATTGGACGCAAGCTGCAGGCGGCTGGAACCATTACACCCTTGGCGGACTCCGCCCGCTTCCGAGCGGAGCACCAGTTTGTCATATTTCGTTTTATGAGGCATCGGCATTCGCGGAGTGGAAGGGTATGCGGCTTCCGACCGAGGCCGAGTGGGAAACGTCCAGCAGTAAATTTAATTGGGGCAAACGATGGGAGTGGGCCCGTTCTGCATATCTGCCATACCCCGGATTCAATAAGGCCCCCGGTGCTGTTGGCGAATACAACGGCAAATTTATGATCAACCAAATGGTGCTCCGTGGTGCGTCGGTCGCCACACCGCCGGGCCATAGCCGATCGACCTACCGAAACTTTTTCCATCCGCACCTGCGTTGGCAGTTTACGGGAATAAGGTTGGCTAGGTAGGACATTAAGGAGTATCGGTTTATAGCACAGACTATTTGAATTTTATTTATGGAATCGTCTACATCTCCCGAACTAACGCAATTTGCCGAAGACGTATTGCGCGGACTTTCATCGACCCCAAAATCCTTGTCGTCGAAGTACTTTTATGACGACGAAGGCTCCCGGCTGTTTCAGGAGATAATGAAACTTCCGGAATATTACCTGACGGGGTGCGAGCTGGAGATATTTTCGAAGCAAGCAGCCAGTATCTTTCAGTCGTTTGCTAATGGCGGCGATCCTTTTGACCTGATAGAGCTTGGTGCGGGCGACGGGACCAAGACTGCCGTACTTGTCGACCACTTTCTCAAACAGAATGTGTCGATAACATATTCTCCCATTGATATTTCGCAGGTGGCACTTGACGACCTGACGTCGAAATTTAAAGAAGAGTTCCCTGCTTTGAAAATGAATGCCTTGTGCGGCGACTATTTCAAGATCCTCGAATCTTTGAAGCGTGACGGCGGCCCGCGAAAGGTCCTGCTGTTTCTGGGTTCGAACATCGGAAATTTTACCGGCGAACAATCTATCGTGTTTTTTCGGAATCTATGCGAGGTGATGACCCCGAACGACTTGCTTTTCATTGGCTTCGATCTTCAAAAAGATCCACATGTGATCGCAAACGCGTATGACGATGCTGCGGGGGTCACCGCGGAGTTTAATCTCAACCTGCTGAGACGTATCAATCGTGAACTTGGCGGCAATTTCGACCTCGACAAATTTACCCATTATGCTAATTATCGCCCGATAGAGGGTTCGGCCCGCTCTTTCCTCGTCAGCCGTGAGCGCCAAAGCGTCGATCTTGCGGCTCTCGGCAAGACATTCGAATTCGAGCGATGGGAGGCCGTATTTATGGAGATCTCCCAGAAATACAGCCTCGGAATGATCGAACGTCTTGCTAGTGACAGCGGGTTCTCGATCAAGCAAAATTTCTTCGACAGCAAGGACTTTTATTGCGACTCGCTCTGGCGGCCGCTTTGAGCTCGACCTTGGATCTTGACGAATGAACATCAATATCCTGCGATTCGATCTGGTCGAGTCGACCAATACCGAGGCCGTGAGACACGCCCGGCTCGGGGCAGATGAGGGTTTGTGCGTCGTTGCCCGCGAGCAATCGGCTGGCCGTGGACGACAAGGGCGAGTGTGGGTCTCGGCGAAAGACGATGGCCTCTATTTCAGCATTGTTCTCAGGCCGCGTTTCGACCCTCGGTCATTCCCATTGATCACACTAATGGCGGGAGTCGCGGTTTACGACTCGCTAAAGGAGTTCGGAATAACCCCCGACATCAAGTGGGTTAACGATCTTCTCGTCAATGACAAGAAAATCGCCGGCATACTCGCCGAATCTGTCGAGACGCCCCAAGGGATAGCGGTGATAGTCGGCATCGGTGTAAATTTGACCTCGCGATCCTTCCCGCCGGAAATAGCCGGATCCGCGACGTCGGTTGAGGCCGAAACGGGCAAGCTACTGCCGCCGGACGAATTATGTTCGGCACTGGTCAGATACCTAACGTACTTTTACGAACTTTTAAGCGGCGACGATGGAGCGGCCGAAATCGTCGGCGAGTGGCGTCGCCGTTCATCCTATTTCAACGATAAACCGGTTCGAGTCACGCTCCAGAACAAGTCCTTCGAGGGAACGACCGACGGCCTCGAAGAAAACGGTGCCCTCAGAGTGAAGACCCGCGACGGTTCGGTTACAATCGTTCAGGCCGGAGATGTCGAGCGATTACGACAACTATAGCCGTTGCTCGATCCGGTCAAAACGGTCTACTGTTCGTCATTTACAAAACGCATTGAGAAAACGCTTATCCGATATCCATCCGTTCGTTTACCGAACACGCATCTGGCAAAAGCGCACGTTTCGCCAGATAGCCGATGCGTCGCGACTTCGGCGATTTGCATCGGCGTTCACATCCGAAGACTTGCCATACTCATGTAAGCGACACCAGTCCCTGCTCCGGCGAAAACTTGGTAATTCGGACCCGCAGTTGCAGGACAATAAGGTTAAGAATCTCAAGATAGCGTGCCCGACGATCGACGGTATCCTGATCAAACCAGGCGAGACATTTTCGTTTTGGCAGCAGTTGGGCGAAGCAAACGCCGAAAAAGGATATTGCGAGGGAATGCAACTCTCTCGCGGAGAGGTCGTTCGCGGTATCGGCGGCGGCCTGTGCCAGCTTGCCAATTTGCTCTATTGGATGGCCCTGCATACTCCACTCGAGATCGTCGAACGCCACCATCACAGCTTTGACCCGTTCCCCGACGAGAATCGAGTGCTCCCGTTCGGCAGCGGTGCCGGCGTCTTTTTTAATTATATTGATCTGCGATTTTTCAACCCGACCAAATTTACTTTTCAGATCAAGCTGTGGCTGACGGACGATCATTTAAAAGGAGCGATCTACGCCGACCGTGAAACGGCCTTTTCGTATCACGTATTTGAGAAGAATCATCGTTTTCTGACCCTGGACGGCAGGAACTATCGCGAGAACGAAATATGGCGTCGCTCGGTCGATCGGCGCACGGGTGAAACGGTGAATGAAGAAATGCTTGTCAAAAACCATGCTGAAGTTAAGTACGAATTGAACTTCTCGCCGCAAGAGTGTAGTTTGTAGATACGCTGGAATACGATCTATGAGTAACGAGTTTGATTTCGACCCCGAGTTTGAGTTTACTGAAGAATTTGACGAAGATCTCGCCGAATTTGATGAGTTCGACGACGAACTTGACGAGGTCGAGGTCCGCACGGCCGTGCTTCAAAAAAACGACATGGTCGCATTGCTGTGCATCAAGACCGCATCGGCCGGCGCAGCGATATGCCGGGTCGATCCCCGCGAAGACCGCCCCGCGGTCCAGATCTACGATGACGCCGGGGCCGCTGTCGAATGGTTTACACGCAGTCTGAGGACAAGCCGAAAAAACGGATGGAATGTCGTTTACGACGGACTTCCACTCCAAGGATAGAAAGGTAAAAGTTAACCAATGTGAAAAAGTAACTTGATTGTGGGCCTCAGCTTTTCCCTTTGATCCTTTCAACTTCTCACTTTTATGCTTCTCGCAGTCGACATCGGTAACACGAACATCAAATTCGGCGTTTTCGAAGATGATCGCCTTGTATTCAAGCTGTCGGTCCCAACCATCCGCGACCTCACCGGTGAAGGCCTGGCAAAGGTTGTCGGCAGCCGTATCAAGCAAACGATCGAATCTGCGATCATAAGCTCAGTCGTGCCCGAGATAGACGCCGCTGTTAGTGGTTTTCTTCGATCAGCCCTTGAGGTTGAGCCTGTCTTTGTCCGAAATGATTTTGATTTTGGTTTAACTATAAAGCACGAACCGCTTTCGGACGCCGGCTCCGACCGGTTGGTGAATGCGTTTTCCGCTGTAGAAAAATATGGTGCGCCTTGTATTGTCTGCAGTTTTGGCACGGCCCTGACGATCGACGTTGTAAACAAGTATCGCGTCCTGCTTGGCGGCCTCATAGCGCCGGGATTGAACGCTCTCGCCGCCGCCTTGAAAACGACTACGTCCAAACTGCCGGAGGTCGAGATCGCAAAGCCCGCTGACGTGATCCAAAACACCACCGTCGGTTCGATCCAGTCCGGCATCGTCTACGGTTATTTCGGCCTGGTCGAGGAATTGCTTACGAAGACCAAGAATGAGATCGGCGACACCACCAGGGTTGTTGCGACCGGCGGATACGCCGCTCTTATCGCCGAGAACACCACTCAGATCGACGTCATTGACGACAACCTCCTGCTCGACGGCCTGCAGAAATTATTTTCTCGCATTTACGGCCAGACGAAGCCGGTTAGCGGATTGCTGTAGAAAGCGTTCCTTTACCAAGTTGCCGGGTTCCACTTGTCTCCATGGTTTACATGTAAGTCGGCAAATACTTTGGTGATCGGCGTGACTTGGTAGCCTGCTCGAACGCGAAGGCAATCTTGATGAGCGTATGCTCCGAAAATGCCCTGCCCAAAAATGAGATTCCCGCCGGCAGGCCCTGCACGTACCCCGCCGGGACCGTGATGTTGGGGTAACCCGCGACCGCTGCAACACTGGAACTTTCAAAGACTCCGCAATCTCCGCCGACCAGATCGGTCATCCACGCGGGGCCGCCTGACGGGGCGACGATCGCGTCGAGTTTGTCCTTGTCCATAACACCGTCGATTCCCTGCTCCTGCGTCATCAACTTACTCTGTAGCAATGCTATACGATAAGCTCGGTCGTTCAGATCACCTTTCGCCTGTGCCTGAATAAAGACGTCCTGGCCAAAATAAGGCATCTCTTTATCCGCGTTCTTATCGTTGAAAGCGATCAGGTCAGCTAGCGTTTTATTCGTCCCTCCGCGCCCGCCGAGGTACTTGTTAAGGTCCTCTTTGAACTCGTAGAGCAGAACGTCGAACTCAGCATCTCCAAAGTTTTCCAACTTTGGAAAAGTGACGTCGATCAGGGTCGCTCCGCCATCCTTTAGGACCTGCAAATGTGGTTCGATGACCTTGTCGACCTTGGCGTTTCTCCCGAAATACTGTCGTCCGACGCCGATCCTCATGCCCTTCAGGCCGTCCTGCTGCAAAGCGTTCGTATAGCTTGACCGCTCCGCTTTCCCGCGTGCGGTTGTGATCGGATCTGATGGGTCGGCACCGACCAGAACATCCAGCAAAATGGCCGCGTCGGCAACCGTTCGGCACATCGGCCCGGCGGTATCCTGGCTGTGGGCGATCGGTATGATCCCAGACCGCGAAACCAATCCCAGCGTTGGTTTGATACCGACGATCCCGCACGTCGACGACGGACAAATGATCGATCCGTCGGTTTCCGTACCGACCGCGATCGCCGCAAGGCTGGCTGCCATCGCCGCTCCGGAACCCGACGAAGACCCACACGGATTCCGATCTAAAATATACGGATTGTGCGTTTGCCCGCCGCGGCCCGACCAGCCGCTTGACGATTTTGACGAACGGAAATTTGCCCATTCGCTTAAGTTCGTTTTGCCGAGGATGACGGCTCCAGCCTCGCGAAGCTGCTTTACAATAAACGCGTCATGCTGTGGCGTCGGTGCATCTACAAGTGCCAGGCTGCCGGCCGTCGTCTTCATCCTGTCGGCGGTGTCGATATTATCCTTTATCAAGACCGGAATACCGTGCAGCGGGTTCAGCGGTTTCTTGCCCGCCTTTCGTTCGCCATCGCAGCGGTCGGCGATCGCAAGTGCGTCCGGATTGAGTTCGATGATCGAGTTGAGCTTTTTGTCGATCTCGGCTATTCGAGCTAGATAACCCTCGGTGATCTTCCGAGACGTCGTTTGTCCGGAAGCCATCGCCGCCTGCAGGTCTGCGACTGTCGCCTCTTCAAGCTGAGTTGCCGCCGCAGAATTTTGCAGCCCGCTCGCAAAAACGCCGCGGCCCACTGTCATTCCGACACCGGTCACGCCTGCGATCTTTAGGAATTCACGTCGTTCGATCATGTTTCGATCTCCTATCGATGTTTTTGAAAGCCGATTATAGCAGAGGACGATGCAATTCATATCGGCCGACCGCGCGGTCGGCCGATCCTTCGATATACTGTTTCTAATGGATCAACGACCGGCCAATATCCCTCCGCCAAAATTGATCGCGTCGCTTCGTCGTTTCGACCTGTTGCCGGCGATCGTTTTTTTGCCGACACGGCGCGGTTGCGATGAGGCGGCTAGCGAAGTTTCTTTCGATCGTTCGCAGCCGACCGAACCGGAGAAACAAGACCGTCGACAGGCAATGTATGACCAATATGTGGCATTGTATCCTGAGATCCGTACTCATAAGCACCGAAAGATACTGGTTCATTCCGGCGTCGCCGCCCACCATGCAGGGCATATTCCGCCGTGGAAACTGCTGGTCGAAAAAATGATGTCGGCGGGCCTCCTCAACGCCATTTTTGCCACCTCGACGGTCGCCGCTGGGGTCGATTTTCCTGCTCGGACCGTCGTCCTCAGCAACGCCGACGCCCGCGGAAATGACGGATGGCGTCCGCTGACCGCAAGTGAGTTGCAGCAAATGACCGGCCGTGCTGGTCGCCGCGGCCGCGACAATGTTGGTTTTGTTGTGCTGGCGCCGGGCCAGTTTCAAAACCCGCGCCGGATCGCCGAGCTACTCGTTGCAAAACCAGACGCGCTCGAAAGCCAGTTTCGGGCGACCTACACCAGCTTGCTCAACCTTCTCGACGCGTTCGGCAATTTTGAACAGGTCCGCGAGATCGCTTCGCGTAGTTTTGCCTATCGCAACACTGCCCGCGACGGTGACCAAGCCGGGCTAATTTGGCTACCTTTCGAGCAGCGTGCTCGAGTTCTCGACCATTTCGGCTACTTGAATTTCGCTACTGAAACAGTTACAGACAGCGGCAAGTGGCTCGCCGATCTTCGCGTTGACAGGCCGCTGCTGCTTGGCGAAGCTCTGCGGCGCGGCATCTTCGACGAACTAAAGCCATCCGAAGCCGCCGGACTGATCGCTTCGGTCGCCGCTGACGCCGATCGTGATTTTGGTGCCGGCCGAGTTTCTGGAAGCCTCGGCTATGTGCTCTCCAATTTCGAAAATGTGGTCTATGATGTCTCCGGTGTTGAATGGAAGAACGGCATCGAGCCGGTTGAGGAGATCAACTATTCCGCCGCGGCTGCCGCCGAGCGATGGGCCCGCGAATCATCCTGGGAAGAACTTGTAAACCGGACCAAGGCCGAAGAAGGTGATTTGATCCGGCTTCTCTCACGAACGGGAGAAGCTCTTCGTCAGGTGGCCGGCGTCGAGATCGCAAATCCTAAAGCCGCGATCGTCGCCCGAGCCGCCGCAGACATTGTCCTTCGCGAACCGGTGCGTTAGATCGGCCGGAGCATCTCAAACTGACTAAGTTTCTCGGAAAAGCCTCGGTTTTCAAAAAAGTTCATCGCACTCGTGATCGTTCGGTCGATATTGATTACCTGCGGCACAAAATCAGCACCCATATCGGCCTTCATCGACTGCAGTAGTCGACTCGCGACACCCCGACCACGAAACGACGGGTCAACAGCAATATGCGCAACGCGCCCGGCGTTGGCGGAGTAAACAATATAGCCAATACACCGGCCGTCGAGAAAGGCTCCCTCGAACCGCTTTTTAGTCCGGCTCCGGTCGATCGCCTCCGTCGAGTTTTGCCACGACGGTTCGCCATCCCAAAATATTCGCAGCAACTTCCAGTCGGGCCGCTCGATCGCTCGTAGTTCTACTTCGTTGATCGGGTTCGGGTGAAACTTCATCTCGCCCGGGCAATGCAGCAGCGAGACGGTCCTGATAGTTTCAAATCCAAGCTTGTGGTAGAGCCCGATCGCCTTATGGTTCTCTGTGATCACCTCCAGCAAATACTGGCGGTGATCGTTTTCCTTGAATTGGGAGAGCATCAATTGAAACATCCAGTGGCTCAGCCCACGCCTGCGAAAATCAGGAAACACGCCAGTACCAGCATCGTAAACCGTCTGAATGCCTTTCCATTCACCGAATCCATTGAGCGTAAAACCAATTATCCGCCCATGATCGAACAATCCAACGGAGCGTTCAAGATCAACCGCGTTCAGCACAATATGATTCCGAAATTGAACCTCGGTCAGATCAAACGGCATCACGTAGTCGGAAAAAGCAGTCAGAAATGCTCTGTGCAGCTCTCCGAAATGCGATTCCCTCAAAAACCGGCATTCCAAGCCGCCGGTTTCATGTATACTATCCATTTGGTAAAATTGTGGTGAGGAGCCGAACTGTCGGCATATTGAAAGTAGTCCAAATAGCTTAGAAATGCAAGTTTTATTAGCAAACGAGTACGGATTTTGTTTCGGGGTCGAACGTGCGGTCGAGATGGTCGAAGAGGCTGTCCAGGGTGGCGACACCGTGCGGGCACTAGGGCCGCTGATCCACAACGAACAGGAAATGCAGCGTCTCGCCCATGAAGGCGTGACGACGATCAGTGAACCCATCCAGATCGGTCGCAACGAAACAGCCGTCATCCGGGCCCACGGCGTGACTCCTGGTGTTCAACGCGAACTCGAGGAAATGGCGGCGAAGGTCGTCGATGCGACGTGTCCGTTTGTCACCCGCGTTCAAAAGCTTGCCGCCCGGGCAGCCGCCGAGGATCGCCATGTCGTCATTGTCGGAGCTCCCGATCATCCCGAGATGATCGGCGTCAAAGGATACGCTCCGGACCATGCGTTCATCATTCGCGACGAGACCGAGATCGACCTGCTGCCGCGGCTGCGTCGCCCGCTTGTTGTTTCCCAAACTACGATAAAGTCAAAGACCTTCTTCGACACGGCCGAGGCCGTAAAGTCCAAGACCGACGACGAGATCCAGATCGTCAACACCATCTGCTCTGCCACCCGCGACCGCCAGGATGCCGCACGAGCCTTATCCGGCATGGTTGATGCCTTTTACATCATCGGCGGCCGCCACTCTTCAAACAGCGTCAAGCTGCTCGCGGTCTGTAAAGAGAGCTGCGACAAAAGCTTCCTGATCGAGACCGAAGTCGAGATCGATGCCGCCGACCTGATAGGTGTCGAGCGCGTAGGCGTCACAGCCGGTGCCTCGACCCCTAAGTGGCTCATCGACCAGGTCGTCGAACACCTCGAATCAATCGGCAAAGACCTGGACACCTCGCTCGCTCCCTGACCTCAAGTTCCCGTAATTTACGAAATTGACCGTCTAAGCAACCGCGAAAGGCATACTATTCTGCTTTTTGACTTTCAGGCGCCTGTCTCGACTACCCTACTTTTCCAATTGTCCCCAAAGCTCGTGGGACAGGGAAATAGTTGATAACAAACAACTTAGGATAATTTAGACTGTCCTGTCCCAGCTGTCCCACGCAATTTAAATGATTTGCGAACCGCTCAAATCACGTAAAGTCCATAAATACAAGGTTTAACCGAATTTCCACCGCTCAATACGTTCGTCCCAAGGATTGCGTGTAATACAAAATGCTCCGTTTATGCCGCTAAAGTATGACGATCTGCGTATCGTAAATTGTGACGCACTTCGTAACTGCCTTTCGCTCAATGATTTACACCATTGGGACAAAACGGGACAAAAGGTGGGACAGCTTAAACTGTTGTAAACATTGCCTGCTATACAACTTGTCCCGGCTGTCCCAACGTCCCGCACATTTTTGCCGAAAACTAGCGCTTTGGTAAAAGGCGTGGGATCGCGAACGGTTGTTCATCATCCGCTCTGTCCACCGACCACCGACCACCGTCCACTGGCCACTGTTCCCCGACTCCAGACTGATTGATTATCAAAGATCCCAGCCGAACGGTAACATCCATCGGCCTCCCTGATATACATTTTACCGCAGAATGTATGTGTCGGACATATTTTTATCGACGCAACAAACAGTGTGTTCGGACAAGACTGAGAGCCCACCGCGGGAGACCGCCGTGTACCGGCGAAAAAGTCACGCACTCATGCTATAATTCCGCGTCCAATCTACAATTTTTTATATGAAATAATGCCCCGAAAGTCAGTTTCAGCCGCGATATTCTTGCTCCGTGGCGGTTGGGCCAGTCTGGATGATCGGAGGCCTGTAGTTCAATGAATATGGAAAAGAATTCGGTTATCCGGCACTACAAGATCCTGTCGCCGATCGGAAAGGGCGGGATGGGCGAGGTTTATCTGGCCGAGGACACAAAGCTCGACCGAAAAGTTGCGATCAAGTTCCTTAACGAAGAGTTTAGCAAAGACGCGGATAAGCTGGGGCGGTTCGTGCAGGAAGCCAAGGCTGCGTCTGCACTTAATCATCCGAATATCCTGACGGTTTACGAGATCGGCGAAGCTGACGGCAAAAACTATATCGCCACCGAGTTGATCGACGGCAAGACGCTTCGCGATCGCATTTCAGATAAAGGATCGCTTCAGCTCAATCAAATTCTCAAGATCGGCGTGCAAGTTTCCGAAGCTTTGTCTGCCGCGCATCAGGCGGGCATCATCCACCGCGACATCAAGCCCGAAAACATCATGATCCGCAAGGACGGCTATGCCAAGGTGCTTGATTTTGGCCTGGCGAAGTTGTCCGAGCAGTCCGCGACCGCGAGCGGCGAGGATGCGACCAAGGTGCAGGTCAACACCACGCCCGGAATGGTCATGGGAACCGTTTCATATATGTCTCCGGAGCAGGCCCGCGGCAACCCGACCGATGCACGGACCGACATCTGGAGCCTCGGCGTTGTTTTGTACGAGATGCTGGCCGGTAAGCTGCCGTTCTCGGGCGAGACGGCAAATCACACGATAGTTGCGATCCTCGAAAAGGAACCGCGGCTGCTCGAAAACGTGCCCGACGAACTCCAGCGTATCGTTCGCAAATCGCTGACAAAAGACGTCGATATGCGTTACCAGTCGGCACACGATCTGCTGATCGATCTCAAGAATCTGCGGCGTGACCTCGATATCAAAGGCGAGCTAGAACGCAGCGTCGTGCCAAACCGCGAAACCGTTTCTGATACTTCAGCGGAAAATGCCACGCAATTCTACACCGCCGACGCCGAAGCCACCCGAAGCGGCCAGGCCGCCGCAACGCAGAATGTCACGACCTCGTCATCGAGCCTCGAATACGCCGTAACACAGGCAAAAGGCCATAAACTCGCCGTCGGAATTGTCGGACTTTTGCTGCTCGCCGCGATCTTCTCAGGCGTTTATTTCGGTTTCTTATCCAAGGGTAGTGCAAAACAGATCGAATCCATCGCGGTGATGCCGTTCGTCAACGAAAGCGGCAATTCGGATGTCGAATATCTATCGGACGGCATGACTGAGACGCTGATCAGGAGTTTGTCGCAGTTGGCTAATTTGCAGGTCAAGCCGCGTTCGTCGGTCTTTCGTTATAAGGGCAAGGAAACGGACGCAAAAACCATCGGCAAGGAATTGAACGTTCAGGCCATCTTAAACGGTAGAGTTGTCCAGCGCGGCGACCAACTGACCCTTAATTTGGAACTTATCGATGTTCAAAAAGACGTGGTCCTGTGGAGCGAGCAATACAATCGAAAACAATCTGACCTCGTCAGCTTGCAAAGCGAAATCGCAAAGGATGTTTCGGCCAAACTCAAATTAAAACTTTCGGGTGCAGACGAAGTAAAGATCACTAAAACTTCAACGGCAGACCCCGAAGCCTATCAAGCATATTTGAAAGGACGTTATTACTGGAACCGACGTACCGCCGAGAACCTTAAAAAAGCGATCGAGCAATTCAAACTTTCGGTTGACCGCGATCCGAATTATGCGTTGGCATTTGTCGGTCTCGCGGATTGCTACGCGCTTTTGAATGAATATTCCGGGGCTCCGCTGTCGATAGCGGCGCCGCAAGCAAAGGCATACGCCGAGCGTGCGATAGCGCTTGACGAGGCGTTGGCAGAGCCCCACGCGACTTTAGGTACTGTAAACCGGCAGCTGTGGCAATGGGCCGAATCCGAGAAAGAATTTAAACGGGGCGGCGGAATTTTACAAGCAGGCGGTTGAGAAAGATCCCACTTATGCTCTCGCGTATTCGGGTTTAGCCGAAACGTACGTTTTGTTTTCTGCATACGCCGTGACTTCGCCGAAAGAAAGCATGCCTTTAGCAAGGGCGGCGGCTTTGCGGGCGATCGAAATGGATGACTCGCTGGCGGAAGCACATGCCGCGCTAGGCGAATATCTCAGCCTTTTTGAATGGGACAGAGCCGGTGCCGAAAAAGAGTACCGCCGGGCTATCGAAATCAACCCAAATTATGCGACCACCCATCACTGGTTCGGCAGCGATCTTCTCGTTATTGTAAAACGATTTGACGAAGCCTTTGTTGAACTAAAGAGCGCCGCAGAACTTGATCCGCTGTCCCTGATCATAAGCACGAATCTCGGCGACGCACTTCTTTACTCTCGCCGTTATGATGAGGCAATAGCCCAGTATAAACGAACCCTCGCGCTCGACGCCGATTTTCAATATGCCCGCTTTGAGCTGGGTTACGCATATCTGGTAAAGCAAATGTATCGGGAAGCGGCTGCTGAATTCCGAAAAGGTCTCGAACTGGGTTATGACCCTGCTTACCAGGGATATTTAGGTTATTCGCTGGCAAAATCCGGGCAGCGCGCTGAAGCCATCAAAATCCTCGACGAATTAAAAGCTGAATCAGCCCGGCGCTTTGTCCCGAGCTATGCCTTTGCAGTTATTCACCTCGGACTTAATGACAAGGAAGAAGCTTTCAACCGGATGGAAAAAGATGTTGATGAACGTTCGTCACAAGCGAGTTACTATGCAGTCGCCCCGGAGCTTGACGAGGTGCGTTCCGACCCTCGATTCAAGGCGATGTTGAGACGAATGAATCTGCCGGAATAGAATTTTATGAAACGATGTCCTGAATGCAGGCGAGATTATTACGACGACACGCTGCTGTATTGTCTCGACGACGGAAATGCTCTGCTCGAAGGCCCGGCGAGTAAGTCAGAACCGCGTGCATCACGACACGTTTAGCTCTATTTTGAAAAGGAGATGATATCCGCTACCCCAATCTCCACACGACCGAGCGGATTGACTTATTAACCATGAAATCATTCACCTTATTTTGTATCAGCACCATCCTGGCCCTCTCCGCGATGGCAAATGCCCAGTCCGGGGATACGCCGGCAACGCTGCGGCAGCTTGCTGATGAATACTACAGTTGGCGAAATCAGAATTACCCGGTGAACTCAAGCGATGCGGGCCTGCATACTTGGGACGCAAAATTGACGGAATATTCACCTGCGGCCATCGCGACACGGCGGACGCATGTCGCAGATCTGCTCGCGCGGGTTAATCGCATGCGGACGGATAAATGGAAAAAGGATGACAAGATCGACTGGCTCCTTTTTCGCGCGCAACTTGAAACACCAATCTTTTTCGGCAGGGTTATGGACTACGAGCATCGCGATCCGCAGGTCTACGTCAATGAATGCTCTAACGCGATCTTTTCGCTCATAAAGAAAGAATACGATTCTCCACGGAACCGAGCGTTGTCGGCGACCGCGCGGCTGCGAGCTATGCCAGCGATCATCGAGCAGGGTAAACGCAATCTCTCACGGCCGGTCAAACTTTACGCCCAGCTCGCGATCGACTCGGCACGTTCGATCGACAGCCTCTTTAAGGACAGCATGATGTCTGCGCTGGCGATCGGCCTGACGCCCGCCGAAAAGAGCGATCTGACAAGCGCCAGCGACGCGGCGATCAGATCGATCCACGGATATGCCGACTGGCTGGAAAAAAGGCTCAAGGCGATGCCAGATTTCGCTCCGATGGGCGAAGCGAATTACAACTACCTTCTAAAGCACGTGTACCTTCTGCCTCTCAACGCGACCCAGGTCGAGATGCTGGGACAGACCGAACTCGCGCGTTCGCGGGCAATGGAATCGATGCTCCCAGACCCTTCGCTGGCGAATCCGGATCCTTTGCGGGCAAAGGTTATCCCGAAGGACCAGGACGACTTTCTAAAAGCCTACGAAAGCCGTCAGACGGAAATGATCGACTTTTTGAAGGAGAAGCGGCTGATCACTCTCCCCTCATATCTTGGCCGGTTTGAGATCCGCCAACTTCCTGAAGCCTTCAAACCGACCAGCCCCGGCGGCTTTATGAACCCGCCCGGCGTTTATGACAAGGACGATAGCGGCTTTTACTTTATTCCGACATACAATCCGAAGAGCGACAATTTTTACATTCGCGCAGCCATAGAGGACCCGCGTCCGATACTCGGTCACGAGGGAATTCCCGGACACTTCCTGCAGCTTTCAATTGCTAATCATTTGAAGGACGAGATCCGGCGCCAGCACGGTGACGGAATCTTGATCGAAGGCTGGGCGCTTTACGGCGAAGAGATGTTGATGCGCGAAGGCCTTTATCCGCCTAACTCAGCGTCGCAAGGACAGGTCCTTCGTCTCTCACGATATCGCTCCGCCCGCATCGGTGTTGACGTGAATCTTCACACCGGACGCTGGACATTCGAACAAGGCGTGAAATATTTTATGGAAGCGGGCGGTTTGGACCGCGAGGCGGCAGAAGGCGAAGCGGCCGGCGCGGCGGCGGAACCGACGCAGAAAATTAGTTACATTACCGGCAAATGGCAGATTATGCGCCTGCTGGGAAAATATCGCGATCGGAAAGGGAAAGACTTTCGCCTCGGTCAGTTTCATGACGACCTTATTGAGAACGGCAGTCTGCCTTTGTCGATCGTTGAGTGGATATTGCTCGACGACCGGTCATCGCTTGATGACGCTCTCAAGGATTGACCTTTACACTTTATGCAACGATGCCCTGAATGCAGGCGAGATTATTATACTGACGCTTGTTTGAACTCTAAGGAGAAAATGAAAATGTACTTAAAACTTCGCACTTTACTTTTGTCATTACAGCTCGTTTTTTCCTTGTTCGCACCGCCGGTTTTTGACGGTGCCCGGATAGTAGCTCAGGTTCCTGTTGCTCAGGATGATGTTGTTCGGTCTGATACGGGGCTCGTGGTTTCGTCTTCTTCGTTGGCGTCCGATGTGGGGGCAGAGATACTGCATCAGGGGGGAAATGCGGTTGACGCCGCAGTTGCGACGGCTTTTGCGCTGGCGGTGACTTGGCCTGGGGCCGGGAATATTGGCGGCGGTGGATTTATGATCGTTCGGCTCGCGAACGGCGAGGCCATTACGATCGATTATCGCGAAAAGGCACCGCTGGAGTCGACACCGGGAATGTATCTCAACAAGAGCGGCGAGATCGACCGTGGTCTGACGGCGGCGGGATATTTGGCACCCGGCGTTCCCGGAACGGTACGCGGGCTGGAAACTGCACATAAAAAATTTGGCAAACTACCGTGGAAAACGGTCGTTATGCCTGCCGTTAGGCTTGCCGAAGAGGGTTTCGTACTCTCCGATTCGCTTGCGCGAAGCATCAACGGCCAGTTATCCGGAGCGATGGGCAAATTTCCCG
The DNA here is from genome assembly GCA_038245555.1 of Pyrinomonadales bacterium. Lineage (GTDB taxonomy): Bacteria > Acidobacteriota > Blastocatellia > Pyrinomonadales > Pyrinomonadaceae > OLB17. The sequence continues at coordinate 77,244 of JBBRSH010000007.1, forward strand.
CCTCGGTTGCGGCGTACGGGAAACCCGGCGGCGGAGTCTGGGCTGGTGGCGACAAGATCGTTCTAAAAGATCTGGGTAAGACTTTGCGTGCGATCGCTAC
>JBBRSH010000008.1:0-61472 GCA_038245555.1 Pyrinomonadales bacterium
ATCGTATTTCTCGACATTGAGCAGGGCACCGCTTTCGCGGAGGAATTCGACGATCTTTGGATTTGCTTCGAAAACGCTGAGCCCAGCAAAATGCTCGACCTCACTCGTAAATCTGCCCGCCGCATCGACGGGCGCGTAAACTTCGAGCCCGTATTTTTTGCCGACCGCAAAGTCATCGGCTCCGTGGCCGGGCGCAGTATGGACGCAACCGGTGCCGGATTTTCCTGCGGCCTTGTTCTCGTGCTTTGCATCGAGCTCGACCTCTGCGTCAGCTTCGCCAAGCGTGACGTGGTCGGCGTTCATTATCAACGAAGTGCGGTCGAGCCATGCGTGGCGGGCTTCCAGCCGGTCCAGCTTTGAGCCTTTGAATCGGGCGATCTCCGCAAATTCCGCAAATCCACAAGTCTCGGCGAACGCACCAGCCAGTTCCGAGGCAACAATAAAGACTTCGTCGGAAACCTCGATCGCCGAGTAATCAAAATCCGGGTGTACCGTGATGCCTAAATTCGCGGGTAATGTCCATGGAGTCGTCGTCCAGATAACTACAAAGACGTTTTTACCTACGAGGGAACCGTCGATGAGAGACGGATCCGACTTGAGTGGAAATTTTACATAAACGGAGGGCGATGTATGTTCCTTATACTCGACCTCGGCCTCGGCCAATGCCGTCTGATCGTGGATGCACCAATAGACGGGACGCAGGCCTTTGTAAACATAACCGCGTTCGAGAAATTTGCCGAATAGCCGGGCGGTGGACGATTCGTACTCCGGCGACATTGTCAGATACGGATCTTTCCATTCTCCGAGGATGCCAAGCCGTTGAAAATCGCGTGTCTGGTTATTCATCGCCGTCGACGCATGTTCACGGCAAATGCGGCGAAATGACGCGACGGGAATATCGTTCTTGTTTTTTCCCTTTTCCGCCAGTTTCTTTTCGACAATGGTCTCGATCGGCAGCCCGTGGCAATCGTAGCCGGGAACGTAAGGCGCCTCGAAGCCCATCATCGATCGAGTCTTAACGACGAAATCTTTGAGTATCTTATTGAGCGCAGTTCCGATATGAATGTCAGCGTTGGCGTACGGCGGCCCGTCGTGGAGAATGAATTTCTCGCGGCCGGCTCGAGCCTCGATAACCCTTTCATAAAGCCCCATCTCGGTCCATTTCTTTAGACGCGCAGGCTCGCTCTGCCCCAGATTCGCCTTTTGTGCAAAATCTGTCCAGGGCAGGTTAACTGTTTTCTTCAGGTCAAGTTCTTCGGTCATAACTCTCGTAAAAGTGTAGATATTAACATTTACTCCGTGAATTCGGCATTCCAGATCCAGCAATCAAAAAGCCCCAAGCCTCGTCGTTTCGGCTTGGGACTGGTTCGAATCAAAGTTCTACCTTGGCTCGGCTCACTTCGGAGCTAAATCCCTGATGTTAATAATGCTGATTATCTTTGCGGCTTTCATAACCAACTAGAATATTAGCACAATATTTAACTACAAAAATTCGGAACGCATCGTTTCAATTGGTTTCACCATTCGTTTTGACCCCGGAATCCTCACAAATCCATAGCTCGCGTACCACTCAACAAGCCTTTCGGTGCGAGCATCCAAAACCATCGCCCGAACACCAACCACCTCGGATATCTGGCATATACGGTTTTGTGCATTGGCGAGCATTCGGTCTCCATACCCTTTGCCTTGATGTTCAATGTCAATCCCAAGTTGTCCAAGCAAAACAACGGGTATGCCGCGTTTAATTTTGGGTCGATCATCTGGAATTTGATCTTGCGGCACCTGCAAGATCACGAGTGTGTAATAACCAAGGATGCGTGCGGGTTCAACATCGGTGTTCACCAGAACACTAGTTCGACTGAGATCCAGATCTTGGTCCCGCAAAACTTTTTCGCGCAGAAATAGGTCGACTTCGTCATCGGAGCAGGTAAACCTCTTTCGGTCGTGAAAACGAGTTAGAGGTTCAATCTTCAAACTCATAGGTAAGCCCGTTATCTTTACCTTGTTTATATTTACTTGCGGACGCTAGAGCTCGTTTTGTGGGTTTTGGTGGCTCGCCTTCCAAAAAGTTGAGAAAGAACCTTCGCTCGGTTTCTGTTAGCTGAAACATTTCATTCTCATCCAAAACCTCAACGGCTCGCTGATTCATAGTATCGGCCGTAAATTCCGTTAGATCCTGCCCGAGGATATGGGCGGCGCGGGTAATGCGCTCTTTAATTTCCGGGGAAAGGCGAACGTTCAATCGACTTCGGCCCGATCTTTCTTTGACTAATGACATAATTTCACCGCGTGGCAAGTTGCCACACCCCATAATCTCATAAAACGATTCCTGATTTCAATATCTATTCTTCCTCGACTGAGCAGAGCAGTGGATACTCACGGGCTTTTGCGAGGTTCATTGCCTTGGTCGATTTCATATTTGCTATCTCGTAGGGATAGATCCCGGCCAGGCCGACGCCCTCGTTGTGGACCTTTAGCATTATCGTGAACGCCTCGGCCTCGTCGCGGTTAAAGACGTATTGGAGAACAAAAACGACAAACTCCATCGTCGTGAAGTCGTCGTTGTGAAGCAACACTTTATAGAGCTTTGGCTTTTCGAGTTTGACGTCGGTGTCCTCGAGAACATCGGTGCCGCCGTCAATGTCGGGGAACTCGGGCATGGATTCAGATTAACACAGTACAAATTTACAGGGATAAAGGGGATGAACGGGATATGGAACCGATCGAAAAGCCCATTTATCTTCTTTATTCCTGTTAATAAGGCCCTCAGATCTTGGCCACTTCGAAGTAGGTCTTGATCGCTTTGTATTGGGACGAATTGTTAAGTATCTCGAAAACCTTGGCGAAGTTTTCGAGTCCTGCAACCCTGTGCGTGAGCATTTGCGCGAGCCAACCTGCGTGCATCGCCTCGCACAACGCCAGGTCACGGACTCCGAGTTCGAAATGCTCACGGCCGGCGTTAACAGTTCCAACCATCGCGCGGTTTCCGAGAACAAAACGCTGGTTGATCACGTCCGAAGGTACCTGGTCCGTCTTTCGGTCGCCGCCGGTCACTGATGCAAGGATCAATATTCCGTTCTCGTTCAGCGACTGCATCGCATCGAAAATGATGGGCGAATAACCAGTGCATTCGAAGATCAGGTCGAATTCGTCGTACTCCTTTACCGAATCCACGAGTGACCGTTTAGCGGTCGAGTCATACGTTGCACCGATCTCCTCTATCAGATCGGCGTTCAGGTAACCTTCGCGGTCATCGCGGCCAAACCCATGAACCTCGTAGTCACGCATTCGCAGTGCCATTATGGTGAGCAACCCGACATTGCCGGTCCCGAGGACGGCGGCGGTTTTTGGCCGCCAGATATGGAGCCTCTCCTGTATATCGCTCGCTTGTTTAAGGCCCTTTTCGATGATCGAAAGCGGTTCAAGTAGAACCGCTATCTCGGCGATCGCCGGCGGGATCTTGATCAGAAAGTCAGAGCTCTCCACGTAGAACTCGGCCATGTAACCGTGTATCCGTGAAATACCGCGTTCGTAGTACGAATTGTCCGTCGTAAAATCCTGTTCGCCGATCTGATCGTAGATGCTGGTCCCGCGGGGCCGCCGAACGGTGGCAACCACAAAATCTCCGACGGCCACGCCGCGCACGTTGGCACCGATCTCGATAACACGTCCGAAGTTTTCGTGGCCAAGGACAAGAAAATCGTAGCCATCGGGAGCGACGCCATATTCTCCGTTATTTATCTCGCGGTCGGTACCGCAGGCTCCAACCCGCAGGACCTCAACTAAAACGCCGCTTCCATCGGATATATCGCCGAGCGATGGCTTATCCATTTCAATGACGCGGACCGAATTTACCGTCTTGGGTGTAACCGCAACTGCTTTCATTTTTCTTACCAATCCTTATTTTGCATAATATCCGCGTCGCTTTCCTAGCACGCATCCGCAACGCGAGCTGACCTTTTTTTTGGATCTCCTGACCGTATTCGCCCGAGCTGAATTTGGACCAGCTCTTTAGGGAAAAGACGAACAATATTTTGGCCGGTCGCCTGATAATAATTAAGCCCTGTGAGAAGAATTAGACATTGGCTTCCACGGTCGCCTTCCGTTCAAGTTTACCCCATCCCACAATCGCACCACGCATGGCGGTAAACACCGATTTGACCATCACCCAATACATTACCTGACGATATCCGAACCGTTGGATCAGGAGCCATCCCAGCAGCCGCTTTTGTTCGCCCTTTTCCATAAGGAATGCCACAAATGCACCGAACCAGTCAACTGCCAGGAACAGCGCGTAATAAAAGATCACCTGGTTGAGATCGGTCGGTGTGTGGGCATATTCCTGCTGATGCTCAAGCGTCGCTATAAGTGCCCACAGGAGTGTCCAGACAAACATCAGATCCATCAGCGGTGAGAGCAGCGGGAAGAACACCTGAAAGATCCACACGTTCGGCATCGCGATAAAACCGAGCGATCCGTATTTCGGATTTAACAGGGCATTTTTATGTTTCCACATGCACTGTAGCGTGCCATATGACCACCGGAATCGCTGTTTCGCGAGGTTACGTAAACTATCGGGTGCCTCAGTGCGGCCGACCGCGCCCTCTTCGTATCCGATATTGTATCCGAGTTTTCGCACCTGGATCGTGAGGTCCTGATCCTCGGCAAGCGTGTCTCGCGAAAAGCCGCCGATCTCCTCCAAAACCGATCGCCGCCATGCTCCGACAGAACCCGGCACAACGGTTATGCAATTGAGCGATGCAAAGGCGCGGCGATCGAAGTTTTGCGAAGTTACATATTCGAGCGCCTGCCACTTGGTCACGATATTGATACGGTTCCCAACCTTTGCGTTGCCGGCGATCGCACCGATCGTTTGGTCAGCAAACCGGTGAGCAAGGGCCGCGATCGTCTGCGGGGTAAATTGGGTGTCTGCATCGAGTGCTATGATCACTTCTCCACTAGCCTTTCTCCACCCAAAATTAAGCGTCTCCGCCTTACCTTCGTTTTCCTTTGCATAAATGGCTACGCGGTCATTGTCGCCAAAAGTCTCATTAAGGATATTCAAGGTTTCATCGGTCGAACCATCATCGACGACGATGATCTCGAATTTGTCGTAATTAGATGCGAGCAGACTTTCCAGGGACCCGACAATTACCCTTTCTTCGTTGAACGCCGGCACAACGACCGACACAAGCGGGCGATATTTCTCTCCAAAATTAAGCTTTTCACGACGCCGTGAACGAATGAACTGCGCGAAGGCCAGAATCCCGATAACCACCATTCGGCCAAGCCCTAGAACGATGCCGATAATGAACAACCATCGCATCAGCCAGCCACCAACGGACAAGCCATAAAACACCCATGAATCTGCTCTGGAATAAAATGATTTATCCTTCGAGACTGGCGGCATCTCCTGGTCCCGGGTCATATTCGCAAGGTCCGCGATGGTCGTGAATTCATACCCCTTGCTGCGGAGCAGCGGGATCAGCTTTGTCAATGCCTCGACCGTTGCTGAACGGTCGCCTCCGCTATCATGAAGCAAAATGACATTGCCGCGTTCTTCAGTGGTCGTTATGGCGACCTGCTTCATGATCTCGTCGACCATCTCATCGGCCGTATGCGGCGAACCATCCGGGTTTTTCAATTGCCAGTCGTCAGGGTCGAGGTGAAGTCCGACGGATATATAACCGAGATTTTGTGCTTGAACGGTAGGTATGACCTCGTCCGCCGTGCGCGGTTCGGCATCTCCGAAATACGGTGCCCGGAACAGCCGTGTCGAATGTCCCGTCAATGATTCGATCAGCCGTTGGGTAGCATTGAGTTCAAGGTCGGTGACCTGGCGCGGGACCTCACCGAGATTAGGGTGCGTATACGAGTGGTTGCCGATCTCATGCCCCTCGGCAAAGATACGTTTTATCAAGTCCGGGTTTGTCTGCCCATTTGTACCAAGCACGAAAAATGCCGCCGGCACGTTTTCCTGTTTTAGAATGTCAAGGATCTTGGGCGTCCAGACCGGGTCGGGCCCGTCGTCAAAAGTTAGAGCGACCTTCCCGGGTTTGTCACCCGTGCGCTGGATAACGTAGGACGAGGGCGTTTGACGATAGATCTGGTCGACGATCTCCCCGTCATCACCAAATTTCATTTCCCGCTGGCCGTCCTGTGGTTCGGAAACGACCTGCAGGATCTCCCCTGTCCCCTGAAAATCGACCTGATAGCCGTATTTTATGGTAGACAGATCGCTGGCGCTGACTGGTTTATTTCCCGAGCCGAACACCTTCCACAAAGAAGGGTCCTCACTGCCCATTCGCCAAAGAGCAAAGCCTGCGACCTTGTACGATTTTGCGCTCTCGATCTCATTGAAAGCGGTCGCAGCATCGAGAAACCAGACCGCGTGCTCCTTTCCGTCATCCTCTGTGTACTTGAAAAAGGGATTTCTGGAAACAGGATCAAACTTGATCTCCTCAGGCGAGTCGAGCGATTCCCTTGCTGCTAACAGAGATTCCTGAAAAGTAACAGTTTCAGCTTCCTCGCCGTTGTTCGTCCAGTTGTATCCGTAATTGCCAAAACAAATGATCGTCTTTGACGGCGAAAGCTCGGCCATTCGTTTCTTTAGTATCGAACGATACCAATCCTGACCGGCAACCGGGCCGGACGAGCCGGTCGACCAGTGCTGATCGTAGGCCATCAGCATAAGGTAATCGGTGACGCTGGCATAAGCTTTGTAATTCCAATCCGGATTATCAAACGGCACCGCCTGCGCCAAGATCAAGCCGCGTGTCTGAAACTCCGCATGAAGCTCTCGCATGAATGTAAAGAGATCGGTCTGCGAAGATTCGGGCACTTCCTCGATATCGATCGTTATGCCGCCGAATTTATACTTGCCGATCGCTTGCAGAACAGAGTTGATCAGGTTACGCCGCTGGTCCTCGGTACTTATCGACCGCAGAAGAATATCGGAATTCCATTCCTCATTCTTGTAGTTTTGGAGCAATGGGACCACGGGCATCTCCGGCTTTTTAGTTTGGATCTCTTTGATGGCTTCCTCGTCGATATCGAGCACGAGCGGGTTTGCTTCGTCACCCGAGAGACGTATCCACTCGGGGACGACCCAGTCAAGGCTGTCAATGTTCTGTTTTAGAGAAGCAAGACTCGAATCATCCCAGTTAACATAAAACCCGATCGCCAGCGGATTGCCATCGTGTGGTACCTGCTCGATCGGCGTGCCTTTCGAGGCCCGCAGCAACTCAGCATTTGCCGCCCGCTGAAGTCGAGCTTCATCTCGCTTTTTCTGTTCGAGCTTTGCCTTTTCGCCGGCTTGCTTCGCCACGGTCGCCCGTCTCGTAAGCGGCAATTCAGGCGGATGAAAATTAGGGGCTTGCTGCGGCAATCCCGGCACAGATTTTAATTTTATCTGCGGTAAGAACGGGTTGACGAGCACGCTGACGATAAAGAAGGCCAGCATCACGGTCACAACCGCCCCTAGGCCTATGGCCAGAGATGATAGATAGTGTTTCCGTCTTCCTTTTGTGTCGTGAAATACCGGTTTGCCCGATTCTGTTTTTCCTTCGCTGGCCATTGTAATACGAGCCATCCGGCCCCGAAAATTCCCCGATGATCACTCAATTCGGCAAGTACTAAGTTTTGCAGATATTCATTTTTTCTGCTAACCCGGCGCCCGATCATCCGCACTTTGATGCCGGGCGACGGGTACGCGTTTACACGCGACAAATCTGCGCCGCCGAGCATAAGAATATTAATGTAGACGAAGCCATCATTTTTTGATAAGTTTCAAATGCGCTGTTTACTAAGTATTCAATTTAACCGGTTTCCCTGCCTTCGTCGCTGAAACTACGCAGGCATTGACCATTTCGTTCGTTTACGAGCAAATGAAAAGCAGATCGACAAAATCCCTTGGGGAGCCGGGGCGACAGGCCGATGTCGACCGGATATCCACCAAACCCGTCAGGCGAACGGCGTCAAAGCATATCTCCGATGCTGGGATTGACGCGGTGTTTTCGAGTGTCGGCCAAAAGCTGCGTGAGGGGCTCTCTGGTGAGGCCGAAAGGATCCTGACCGAAACGCTCGAAGCGTTCGAACATACTCCTGACATTAAAGCTCATCTCAAACGCCTGCTTGCTTTTACGCTCGAAACGCTTGGCCGCTATAACGAATCCCTCGCGATGCTGAGGCCCTATGAAGACGAAGAAACTGTCGGCAAACTCGCAATGGAGACGCAGGTCAAGGTCACGACACAGCTTGCGATCGCCTACAATAATCTAACGGACCAGCCAAAGGCGATCACGTTGCTCAAGGAAACCCTGCAAAGGGCGTCCGACAACGATCTCAAACATCTCTCAGGAACCATCGACATAGCACTCGCCCGCGTTTACCGCAAGCTGAGTGAGTATCCGATCTGCCGCGACTTTGCCGAAAAATCACTTAGCTACTTTCGCGAGAGCGGAAATTGGCTCGGAATGGCCGAAGCATATCGCGAGATCGCCAACAGCTATCATCAGGAAGGCAATAGCGAAAAGGCGTTGGACAGCTTTCACCTCGGCATCAAGATCATTGGCGATAATTCGGCACCGTTCATGCTCGGAAAGCTTTATACCGACATGTCCGGTGCGTATTGGTTCCTGCGCCGGCCGCAGGATGGAGTGGCGTGTCTTGAGAAATCCATCGAGTTTTTTGAGCGGACGGAGCACGCTCTTAATTCGGTGATCGCCTATAACAACCTGGGAATCAACCTGACGCTGATCGGCGACTGGGAAAAAGCTGAAAAGATGATCCGCCGGGCACTCGAGATCGCCTTGCGTGAAAATCATGTTCACGTCGCGGGGATCTACGATTCGCTGGGAGAGCTGAAGATCATTCGCGGCGAATTCGACGAAGCCGAGATCATTCTAAAAAAGGCTGTCGATTTTGCCACCGAGCGAAAACACCAGTGGTATAAGGTCCAGTCGATGCGCAACCTTGCACGTCTATATCTCGCTCGGGGAAATCCCCGCGACGCCATCGCCAGGGCACAGGAAACGATCGAATTGTCCCGCGAGATGGGCGACAAACATTATGCGAACATGGCGGGGCTGGTTTTGGCGGAAAGCTACTTGCTCCAGGGCGGAGTCGAAGATTGCGAGGCCGCTTTGCAGGCGATCGAGATTACCGACGCGACATCCGATTTCTTCGTACTTGGCAATATTCAACGAATTCGGGGCTTGGCGGCGCTCGAGGACCAGGACACGGAACTTGCGATCCACCATTTCAACCGCAGCCTCACCATCTTTGAGGCGGCCGAAGACATGTTTCACACTGCACTCGTCCATCTTTTGCTTGGGGCTAATCTCGACGCACGAAATGAATCGCGGGCCACGATGCACTTAACCTCAGCGTCGGATGTATTTAAAAAGCTTGGTAATAAACGACTGATCGCTGCTGTCGAGGCCGAACAGGCAAAACTTGAAAAGAACGTCGTCAGGACCGACGACAGGGCTCCACGGCGTTCAAACTCGGTCGTTTCGCAACTCCTGACGGTGCGGTTGGCCGAAGCAACGGCGTCGCGAGAACTTCTCTTTCGAGAGCTTGTCGCGGTGCTGCAGCAGGAAAGCAATGCCCGAAAGATCGTCATTGCCCAGCCGAATGCTCAAAAGCAGCTGTATCCGTTTGTCACACACGGATATTCGCCGCAGGAAAGCAATGAACTGGTAAACAAGCTGAACGAAGCCCAGCAAAAGAAGGAGGAAAAAACCTTCTGCAGGACAAAAAACGTCGCCGTGATCCCGCTTCGCAGCGGTACGGGCACGCCTGCATGGATCATCATAAATCCACAGTCGGGTGCGGTGTTGTCCGACGACAGCTCGCTCCACCCGTTGTTGCGGGTCGTAGAGCTCGGAATGGACCTGATCGCCCTGAGGGAAAAGGACAAATCGCAGCCCACCGAGACCGACGCGAGCCCATATACATCAAGCAGCCTGATGCCCGGCTTTATCCACTCATCGCCAGCGATGACCGCGCTTGTCGAAGAAGTGTATAAGATCCGGTCGTCTGACGTGACTGTGCTTGTCACTGGTGACTCCGGGACCGGCAAGGAGCTTGTCTCCCGCGCGATCCACACACTTTCCAACCGAAAGGACAAGGTATTCGTGCCGTTCAATTGCACAGCAGTTCCAAAGGAGCTGGCGGAGGGACATTTATTCGGATTCAAAAAAGGAGCATTTACTGGTGCCGTCAATGATTCGCCCGGAATGATCCGCACAGCCGATGGCGGCACGCTTTTCCTTGACGAGGTCGGCGATCTGCCACTAGACGTCCAGCCAAAACTGCTGCGATTTCTACAGGAAGGCGAAATACAGCCGCTCGGCGAAAAACGACCGCTGAAGGTCGACGTCCGTATCATCGCCGCTACAAATATGCCGCTCGAAGAAAAGGTCGCCGAGGGCTCGTTTCGCGAAGATCTTTATTACCGGCTAAACGTAATACGCCTGAGAGTTCCGCCGCTGCGCGAGCGGCGTTCCGAGATACCGCCGATCGTAAATTACTACATCAACCATTACTCGGCCCGCTTTGGAAAGCGGGATGTGACATTTACACCGCAAACAGTCGATCTTTTGATGGTCTGTAATTGGGAAGGAAATGTCCGTCAGCTCTGCAACGAGATACAGCGGATCATCGCAAGGGCCGTCGATAACGAGGTCATCACGCCCGACCATCTTTCACCCGAGCTAAAACGCAGTGCAAAACCGTTGACGACGTTCGAAACCGGCTCGAATGTCCGCCCGATCGCGTCATACGACGGCTTGATTTCACCGTTTACCAATCTCACCGCGGGCGGAACGCTCGAGGGGGCCGTCTCCGAGCTTGAAATGCAGATGATAAGAGGCAGCCTCACCCGTCACAACTGGAATATATCGCGTGTCGCCACTGAATTAGGCCTGACCCGCCGCGGCCTCTATCTAAAACTCGCCCGCTACGGAATCGAAAAAGCGGCATGAGCCTGGCGCCAAGTTTTCAAAAAACCGTTGACAGAGTGTATAGTGTAGCTATACACTATACATGGTGATTAAGAGCTTCCGGCACCACGGCATTGAAAACTTCTTCAAGACAGGCTCAAAAGCCGGCATTCAGCCGAAACACGCCGAGCGGTTGCGAAGACAGCTTTTTGCCCTCGACAACGCTGTGCAACCCCAAGACATGAGTGCCCCGGGTTGGCGACTTCACTCGTTGCGCGGTGAGCTTTCGGGCCATTGGTCAGTCGACGTCAGCGGTAACTGGCGTCTGACATTTACATTCGACGGAAATGACGCCATTTTGGTCGATTACCAGGAGTATCACTGAGGTTAATATGCGAATGTTCGATCCGCCCCATCCGGGTTCTGTACTTAAGGACTATTTGGGAAATGTGTCGGTAACCGCCGCCGCCATTCATCTGGGCGTCACCCGTGCGACTCTTTCGCGTATCCTGAATGGGAATGCCGGCATCTCCGCCGAAATGGCGCTTCGCCTCGCCGACGCACTGGGCACAACTCCCGAGCTCTGGATCGGTATGCAGGCCCAATTCGACCTTTGGCAGGCCTCGCAAAAAGGGCATCAAAAGCTTGAACGCCTTCTGGCTGCATAAACCGCCTATGGACGATAAATACAACATCAGCAAGAGCAAAAAGCCCGAAACAAAGATCGAGCTTCTCCAGCATCAGATAGAACAATTGGTAAAACGACGCGATACCACAACCAGCCTCGTCGAAAAACAAACGATCAACGCCGAGATCACAAAGCTGTTTGCTCAGTACGAAAGACTTAAACTCTAGTGGGCGTTGTTAGGCAGGTGTTCTGGAATGTGCTTCGCTCGGGATCCAGGGAGTGATCTTTGCCAGCGTATCGCCGAGTGAATCCTTTGCCTTGGCGGCGTCAAAGTCCATCTGCAGGCCGATCCAGAAATCCTCTGACATACCAAAGAAACGCGATAGCCTAAGCCCGGTATCAGCGGTGACCGCCCGAGTGCCCGCGACTATCTCTCCGATGCGTCGCTGAGCTACGCCGATCTCTTTGGCCAGCCTGTACTGCGTTATGCCCATGGGCTTTAAGAACTCTTCCATCAGGATCTCACCCGGATGAGGATATGGAACTTTACGCATCATACTTCTCCATTAGTGATAGTCGACGATCTCAACCTCGCCCGGTCCTACGGCAGTCCACACAAAACATATCCGAAACTGGTCATTTATACGGATGCTGTATTGGCCGGAGCGGTCGCCTTTCAATGCCTCCAACCGATTACCCGGCGGTACCCGCAGATCGTCAAGCCTGCCGGCACGATTCAGCATCGCGAGTTTTCGCATCGCAACAGATTCGATACTGACGAATCGCCGGATACGCTTGCCGCCAAACAGTTCTTGTGTTTCGCGGCACTTGAACCTCTGAATCGGCATATTCGGATACTAACGCACTACAATAGTATTGTCAAGCGTTATTATGTCAGCAGGGAAACCCGATTTACGATCCTATTTTCGCACGCGCCCGCCGATCGTAACTGTCGTCGCGAGGTCGAGGCGAAGAATGCCTTCATTGTCAGTGTCCGGCCGTACGAACTGCTGCGTCTTTTCGACCCTGATCCCATAGTGCCGGCAAAACGGTGCGGCGTTTATCAGAAAATAATTCACCTTGTCCCTGATCGGAAACGCCTCGGCAAGCTCCGGATGGGCTGCGCTGATCCCGACCCTGCTGTCCTTCTTATTGAAATACAAACACGCCGCCCGCGGCGACCCCAACAATTTGAACGCATTCCGATTCATCAAAATGACCCCTTTCGCGCTCAATGTAACATGCACCCTCTCGTTCGCCGGCTTAGTCGGCCCGCCCTTAAATTTCTCCCAATATTCGATCATTTTTCAACCTCCTTGATTATTGTATCATATACAGTAGTGTATTGCATCTATGATATGTCCAAGGGGTAAGGGATCAAACTTCCCCTGCCTTTATTTAGAACACAAGAAGCCGTTTATCCGCGGTGGTTAGCATCGAGACGGCGATGTGTTTTGTAAGTATGAAACAAGACAGTTCATTGGGGCTCCCTTTCAAAAGAGTCGGGTCGTGACGGCGAGTAACTAAGCGGAGGTCCCGAAAGGGCAAGAAGGTTCTTGACCGATAGATCGCAAAGAATGGAAAATAAACTGATATGAAGAGAGTACCTAAAAAGGCGATCTGGCTAATGCTGATGATCGTGATCCAGTTACTGTTTTTTGCGAATCTGGCGGCTTCACAGGAACTCGGTGAGCGTTATGAAGATAAGAAACTCGGAGCTGCAATGCAGATGCCATCCGGCTGGACTCTCGGACCGGTCGAATCCGACGGCGGCAGATCTTATTTTGGACCGGCGGGCACGGACGGTACTAAAGCAAATGTGAACTTCCAAAGGGAGAAGGCACATTTGGATCTCGGACCATATGTGACAGCCGCAATGTTAGCGGCTGCAAAAGACAACAAAGATCTTACCGTCCTCAGCTGGACCGAGCTCAAAACTGGTTCCAAAATACCTTATATCAGGATCATTTCCATCGCGAAGATCCAGGGTTTTCCCCTACAGTTCAATCAATACTTCTTTACCGGCAACGGTGACGATAAATTTACAGTCACGTTTACCGCATATGAGAAAGATAAGACAACAAACGACAAGATCTTCGACCTCTCCGCCGCAACCTTTTCGATAATAAAGTAAATTCGTGGCCGAGAGATCAAAATACGTCATCTCCATCGACCAAATTCACCAGGATGATCTGATCCTAAAAAGCCGCCATCCTCGAGCGCCGCCGAGTCGCCAAGATCGCCAAATGCGAATCCTGATTTCCAACTTTACACGGGGATTTAACCTCGGCATCCTCACCAATGTTTTGGTTCCGCGAGTTTACTATATACAAACACAACTTATGTTTCGTATCGTATATATCAGTTACGGGCCGGCATTATGACTATAAAACATAAAACAGTTTCAGCCCAAACGTGCCGCAAAATTGCGATTTCTTGACATCCGAATTCCGCCGGCATAAAAAGGCGGCGGGAAGCTAGAAATCATTTATTCCTCCGGTCAGCATTCCCGGGAGAAATAACGGCGCGGGAATCATCGGGCCGATCCCGCGCCGCTGGACTCTTCCGGACGAGGGCGCCACCGTTTTGATCACGGCACTCTTGAACCTCACGCCATAACTCTGTGGCGTGCCAAATGGTGTTTCAAGAACGAAGCTTCCAACCAGTTCACAGTCGTAAAGGAAAAGGTCTAGCTCATAGTTGATGAAAATCGCTTTCATCCAGAAGGGAAACGTCGCTTTTTTAGATACGATAGTGTTTAGATAGTGCCCCTCCCCACCGCTCGTTGTGTAAAACACGAACTCCTTTGCTGCCTTAAGGACCTCCATATTCGAACTGAGTTTGGCGGGGTCGGTCGAAGGCTCTATAAGAGGCTTACCCCTCACATAGATCTCTCCACACGCGAAATGGAAGCTGTCTCCGAATAACTCGCGAGGTATTTCGCCGAAAACCGCTGCTCCTGCCATAAATTGTTTTCTCCTTTGTTTCGGTTTGCCGATTACCGAAGTCTAACATCTATACGTCCCGGATGAGCATTTTTGCGTAATTCATCGGTATTAATTTCGAACCGTTCATCTCGCCCCGCCAAAGCCCTACGGCCGATGCGCGAAGGTCCGGATAAACGTTGAACGACTGAAAGATAAGGTCACCGCTACACGATTAAGGCCGACGGGCAAACAAATGCGCACGAAATATGTAAGGTCGTGACACATTCGAAGGCGTAGCCGTTTTCGCACATCACGGGGGCACAGCCATAGTATCAACAGCGAAAAGTGAACAGCGAACAGGGAATAGTGAACAATGGTAGATCGCGGGATTGCTGTTCCTTCATGCGGATGGTCGTATTTGGCTAAGGCTCGACATAGTATGAGATGAACTTAAAGGTGTTTCCCGAACGGACGAATGACAGATGGGACGCACTATCGGTAGAGATGATAAATGTCCTTTTGTCGCCCATGGAAAAAACGGGATTCTTCTCCATCTTAAACTCGCCAAAGAAATCGCCGGTGACATCTTTGAAATGCTTCAGGAATTGAGTTTTTGAGTAGGTTCCTTCGTCGCCGGCATCATACCCATAGGGGAACGGAAAACGAGTCATTGCAGCAACCTCGGTTTTTCGATTTTTTTCAACTGCGGCACGAAACTTTGCAAAGAAGGTGCGAAAAGCCATTGGGGCCGAATTCAAATGTTTCCGCTCAGGTTCCGGTGCATTCTGGGCCGCGATAGAAAGAGCAGATAGTAAGACGACGATCGCAATAGTTATTCGTGTTTTCATAACGAAATTTTAACCTACAAAGCTCACGAATACATCGCAGCAGTGAACCACTAACTCTGCGAAATGCGTCCACCTCTTTTGCGCGGTCAGTGCCCTAACCGCCAAATGTTGGGAAAATCGCCGTCGGATGGGAAACCGCCGATGTCAACGCGATCGTCGCTAACACGCGGCGGGGACGCCAACGGGAAAATTTCATGTCCGGAGCCGAAAAACTCCTCTACCAATTTGGGTAAACTCCTCTACCAATTCCGGCGGATCACTCTACCAATGGCATAGATCGACTATTCCAAACGGCTGTTTTTAGGGCTTGGAATTTTACAGGTCGGTGCATTCGCCGCGTTTCCATTTGGAAAGGCTGCGTTTGTTTTTCAGGTTTTGATAGACGACCGCCGTCACGGTGTATGCCTTATGACGGCCTTCGCGGACGGTCATGCAGACGCGATAGTTCATGCCGGCGACGACCTGCTGTTCGGCTTTTACTATTCGAACGAGGGTTATCGCCTTGCCGGTCTTCGCCGAACGAGCCTTAACGGCAACGTCTGCCGCCCGCCGGGCGTCTTTTGATCTGGCGGACATATCGCCATAGCCCCCGACCATTTGATCCGTCTGTGCCGCGACGTTTGAGACTGACACAATTGCCAAAAGCAGTACGGCAAATACCGAGAAAATAATTAACTTGTTCTTCATTTGAGTAGCTTTCTTACTAGCACGAATATTTTTCTTTTTATTTGTGTAATTCGTGTAATTCGTGGCAAAATTCGTTTCTTCAAAAACGCTTCTATGATGCCGACATCGACCTCAAGCGGCTGATCAGCTTTGTTAATTCCTCGACAACTTTCGTTACCTCTTCGTCGGTATTGTACCGCCCGAGCGAAAACCGTATTGAACCCATCGCCCATGAATACGGCACGTTCATAGCCTGAAGAACGGACGAGGCCGTGTGGTCTTGCGTGTGACAGGCCGAGCCGGTCGAGACGCAGATCCCACGGTCGTCGAGGCCCGCCATGATCATTTCGCCGTTCGTGTTTTCGAACGAAATGCTCGACGTGTTTGGCAGTCGTTTTGCTGTGTCCGAGGTTCCGTTTAGACGAGAATTTGAAATACTGTTCAAAATCTCGGATTCGAGACGGTCGCGCAGGGCCCTTATTCTGGTCGTTGCTGTCAGACTGCTGACTAATTTCGCGGCCGCGCCAATTCCGGCGATCTGGTGAACGGCTTCCGTGCCGGCGCGTCGCCCGTTTTCCTGTCCGCCGCCTAGGACACATGACGGGAGCAACACGCCGCGCCTGATATAAAGGGCTCCGATGCCCTTTGGCCCGTAAAATTTATGCCCGGATATCGACAACAGGTCGATCGCGGTCGACGCCAGATCGATCGGGACCTTTCCGGCTGCGTTAACGGCATCGACGTGAAAAACGGCTTCAGAATTTTCTTTCACTATGTCTGCGATCTCAGCGACTGGAAAAAGAATGCCCGTCTCGTTATTTGCGAGCATTACGGATACGACAGCGGTCTCGCGGCTCAGTGAGGCCGTGAGCTGATCGAGATCGAGAGTTCCTTCCTCGTCCACATCGAGCCATGTGACGCTATATCCACGGGTTTCGAGCGATTTGCAGAGCTTACCGACCGCTTCGTGTTCGACCCGCGTCGTGATGATATGCCGCTTGTCGGGCGCCGCAGCCAGCGCTCCGTTGATCGCCCAATTATCCGATTCACTTCCGGTCGCGGTGAACACAATTTCATCCGGCGATTCGGCGCCGAGCAGATCGGCGACACTTTCGCGGGCGGCGTCGACTGCTGATCTCGCCTTCCGTCCGCTGGCGTGGGCCGATGACGGATTACCGAAATGGTCAACCAAATACGGCGTCATCGCGTCAAACACCTCGGGTGCGATCTGCGTAGTAGCGTTATTGTCGAAGTAGATCATAATCGTTTAGCGCGGAGCCAGAGATGATTATATCAATCACCTATTCACAATTGCAGAACGACCAATTACAATAACGTCTATCGTGAGTGCAATCATCGTAATTACAGAACCCAACGGCCGGTCCTGGGAGGTCGGAATAGCCCCAGGCTCAACCCATACCATTGGCCGGGCCAAGGAAAACTCGATCGTTCTCAACGACCGGCGAGTTTCCCGAAAACATGCTTTTATCGAATCGTTCGGAAGCGGTTTCAAGCTCTTCGACGGCAGCATCGAAAATGGCCAGATCGTTCGAAGTATCAACAGCGTCTTTGTTAATGGCCTGCCACAAATCGAAAAGGTGCTCGAGAACGGCGACATTGTTTTGATCGGTGAGAGCAGTCTTGAGTTTAAAAATCTCTCGCCCGTAAAACCGGAAATTGTCGAACGGCCCGACCACCAGGCTGGCTCATTTTCAATTGCTGCGGCGGACGCACCGACCACGGCCAATCCGCCCGGGATCAAATTTGACGATTCGCCGCTCGGCCATACAATGGTCCAGTTGACCGCGAATGAGATCATCGGAGTCCATTCTCACGCGTCGATGGAATCGGGGTCGGTCACGATCGAGGAACTCAAGGACCTTCGGCGAAAAGCGCGTATGCTCGAACTCCTGTACGAGATGAGCAAAACGCTTGGCACGGTTTTTGACTTAAAAGAGATCTTTGAAAAAGCGACGGACCTGATATTTCGCGGAACACCGGCCGATCGCGTGATCGCGCTGCTCGCCGATGAAACGGTTGATGGCAAGATACTCGATTACAGCCTGTTTCAGATCGGGGCCAAAACGCGTGACGAGAACCTTGAACGGATGACCGACAAGCTGACGGTGAGCCGCACCATTACGCGAAAGGTCATGCGTGAAAAGGTGGCTTTGCTCTCGCAGGACGCACGTACCGACGAGCAGTTCGCCGCCGCCGAATCGATCGTTTCGCAGGGTGTCCGTTCAACGATCTGTGCGCCGCTGATAACCGAATCGAACGTTCACGGCGTGCTGTACGCCGACCGGCTCGACCCTTTTGCGGCGTTTTCGGCTGACGACCTCGGCCTTATCAGTGCAGTAGCTGCTCAAACGGCTGTCACCGTCGAAACGGTCAAGGCCCATAAACGGCTCGCGAGAGAGGAAGTGGCACGAGCGAACTACAGCCGCTTTATGCCCGAGTATGTGGTAAAACAGCTGCTTGATAATCCGGATTCGTTTCGCCTCGGCGGTGTAAATCAGACGATAACCATTCTTTTCGCTGATATTCGTGGATTTACGACGATGTCTGAACGTGAGAATCCTGAAAAGGTGGTCAGTCTGCTTAACAGGTATTTTACCGCGATGACCGAGATCATTTTTGCTCACGGCGGAACGCTTGATAAGTACATTGGCGATGGTTTGATGGCGATATTTGGTGCTCCGACCGCAACCCCGAGCGACGCTCTCAACGCGGTGAAAGCAGCGGTTGCTATGCAAAAACGCCTCGTTTCGCTTAACGAAGAGCTGACCGCGGCTGGATTCTCCCGGATCGGCGTCGGCATCGGTCTTCACACGGGCGAAGCGATCATTGGCTATATCGGCTCTGAAAAGCGGTCTGAGTATACGGCGATCGGCGACACCGTCAACGTCGCGTCGCGTTTAGAGGGTATTGCGAAGGGAGCCGAGATACTTTTGAGCGAGGCTACCGCAGAAGCCTCAGGCCGGGTCTTTCCGCTGACACCGAGAGAACCGATCGCCGTAAAGAACCGGGTTCAGCCCGTAAATTCGTTTGAATTAAATTGGAATTGATTTTGTTGCCAGCGATCGCAATATCGGCATATAATGCTTTCAACATAGCTTTCTAACACGTCTTTTATGCTAAAGATCTCGTCCCTCAAGAAACTCGTTACGGACTCGATGGCGATCGACCTGGGCACGGCAAGCACTATCATTGCCGTTAAAGGGCGAGGCGTCGTTTTAGACGAGCCGTCGGTCGTCGCAATAAACGAGGTGACCGAGGAGATAGTAGCGTTTGGCAAGGAAGCGGCTGATGTATCAGGCCGTGAGGGCCGAGACGTGCTGGTCAAAGCCCCGCTCATCGGCGGGGTTGTCGCCGACTTTGAACGAACGAAGAAAATGCTCGCCCATTTCGTAAAAAAAGCGAAAACGGGTGGTTCGAACATCTCGCTCAGGGCCGTAATGAGCCTCGTCTCTGACGTAACCCACGTCGAGCAGCGAGCTTTGCTCAACGCGGCGGACGAAGCCGGGATCGGAAAGGTCTTTATGATGGAGGAGGGCCTCGCGGCGGCATTTGGAGCTGGCGTCCTGCCGACCGATCGACGAGCTTCGGCAATAATAGACATCGGGGCGGGGACGACCAATATTGCGGTGATTGCAAAGGGTGCGGTTGTACATTCGACATCCGAGCGGTATGGCTCCAATGCAATAAACGAGAGCTTGGCAACGCATCTCCGACGCCATCGCGGCCTGCAGGTCGGTGAGGAAACTACCGAACTTTTGAAGACCAAGTTTTCTTCCGCGTATCTTCCAGACGATATTTCCAAGACAATGGAGGTTCGCGGACGTGATGTGCAAACCGGAAGTCCGGCTGCGGTCGAGGTAACATCCGGCGAAATATACGCGATCGTCGAATCGATCGTCCGGCGTATCGCCCTTCGCGTCAAGGACACGCTGACTGAGCTTAGGCCGGAAGTTGCCGCCGATATATACGACCGCGGCGTCATCGTCACGGGTGGCGGATCACTCCTCGATGGGATTGATCAATATCTTAGATATTTTATTAACCTTCCGGTAACGATCGCCGATGAACCGCGGTATGCAACGGTCAACGGGCTCGTCAAGATGTTCGATGATCCGAAGCTTCTCGAACGGGTCGCAACCAATGAGCTTGGCGTCCTTCAAAACGCGGAGCCATACGAGATTTAGGCAAGGAAAATTCAGCAATATTTACTATTTGACAAGCTGCCTCTGGTTCGCTGAACGCAGAGGCGTTTTGATTTCTTGCGAGGCGATAAATGGAACCAGAGCGTGATAAGCCTCTTGAAATAACACAATTCCTGCGCGAATGGGGCGACGGGAATCGCGACGCTTTGGATAAATTAATGCCGATCGTCTATGACGAGTTGCGTCGTCAGGCGGCCCGCTATCTTCGTCGCGAAAGTCAGGACCATACACTACAGACCACAGCTCTCGTCCACGAGGCCTACTTCAAGCTGATCGATCAACGAAACACGGATTGGCAAAACCGGGCTCATTTCTTTGCGATCGCGGCCAATTCGATGCGGCGTATCCTTGTCGACCACGCTCGGACAAAGCATCGCGATAAACGAGGTGGAAACGATCAAAAACTGCCGCTCGATGAGGCTATGATGATCGCGTCAGCACAAGAAGGAATTGACCTCGTCGCGCTCGATGAAGCTCTGACACGCCTCCAGAAGTTCGATGAACAGCAGGCTCGGGTTGTAGAGTTGCGATATTTCAGCGGTATGAGTCTTGAAGATACTGCCGAAGTGCTAAAGATCTCGCGCGCGACGGCTGCCCGAGACTGGGCAATGGCTAAGTCGTGGCTGCACAGAGAATTGACGAGGTAATCGAAGATCTGCGGACTTGCAAAGTGAAAAGCCGTTCGGTAACTCGATCGGCTTTTTCCAATTTCGCTGCTGGAACAACTTGTCTTACTCGATCATTGTTTTTTCAGAGTACCGTTCGACACGAGCCCGGGGACTTCGAGCATAACGAGGTATGTGATCTCCTTGAGGTCGTTTGAGACTACAAATTCATAATCGTATGTTTCGTTTTCGCCAACGAAATGCATCCTGCCGTGGCCTTCGGACGAGAGCGTGTAAGTCCCGATAAATTCGTCACGGACGATCACGCCGTCATAGCTGTGAACCTCGCGGTCGATAAAGTGGCCTCTGCCGTCAAATGTGACGATGCCGATGCAGGTTGCATACTGGGTTCGATTTGCTGTCGGGTCAAAAAATGTAGCTGTTGCCGTGCTCGCATATCGTCCAGCCAGGTCACGTCTGTCGAAACTCTTGAACGCCGGTTCGTAGGCGGCCTGACTGGATTCTAACTTGGGAGTTTCCTCGGCAACGCTAGTCCGGGCTCTGGCCGGTAAGCTGTTTGATGGTGGCATGCAGGCAAACGCCTGCGAAAGTCCAACGACTCCAACTACCATTATCATTGCGATTAATGCTGTCAATTTTTTCATGATCATCCTCTCCGTATTTTGTTTCTGATTCGGCAATTTTTCGCCGTCACTAGTTAACGCGACACGATTTAAGAAAACGTCTCAAAAAAGTTGAGTGAATCCAAAAAAGCTTTTGAGCGAATCTATTGACTTGTTAAGTAAGGGCGAATAAAGTAGCAAAAACACTAACAATGCAAGCTTCGGTCTGGGAAAAAGCAAAGGAGATATTCGGACGCGCGATCACGATCGATCCAAATGACCGCGCCCAATATCTAAATGAAGCCTGCAGCGATGATAAGGATGTGCGGCGTGAGGTCGAGGAGCTTCTCCGGTCCTTCGATGACAGCAACGACTTTATGGAGCAGCATGCCATTACCGAGGTGGCAAGCGAGATTGCGGGCGTGACAGCAAGGCTCGAGCCGGGCCAGCGGCTGATTCATTATGAGATCGTCCGGCAATTGGGAGAAGGTGGAATGGGTGAGGTCTATCTCGCCGAGGACACAAAACTGGGGCGCAAGGTCGCCATCAAGGTACTCCCATCCAATACCTCCGCAGATCGTGAAGCCAATATGCGGCTGTTACGCGAAGCTCGATCGGCCGCGAAACTCGACCATCCAAACATTTGTACCATCCACGAGATCGCCGAATCGGACGGTCGGCGTTTCATCGTGATGCAGTATGTCGAGGGCGATAATCTCGCACAAAGGATAAAGGCAGGTGGTTTGGATAGAAAGGAAAGTATCCGCCTCGCAGCTCAGATCGCCGAGGCCCTTGCCGAGGCTCACTCAGCCGGTATAATCCACCGCGACATCAAGCCTGCCAACGTCATAATCACGTCAAAGGGACAGGCCAAGGTACTGGATTTTGGCCTTGCGAAGCAGGTCCTTCCGAGCCGATCAGTGGACGACCGATCTGCGACATCTCATTTTCTGAGCCGGACCGGCGAAGTCATCGGAACTGTTCCGTATATGTCCCCCGAGCAGGTCAAAGGCGAAAAGCTCGATGAGCGAACGGACATTTTCAGCCTCGGAGCAATGTTGTATGAATTGCTCACCGGCCGGCAACCCTTTCATCGAGAGAGCAACGCCGAAACCATTGCTGCGTTGCTAAATAGTGACCCTCCAACCGATGAGCTCTCGCCCAAGATGCGGCAAATTGTTGCCAGGTGCCTGGCGAAAGATCGAACACAGCGGTATTCGCGGGCGGTTGAAGTAGTGTCCGACCTTCGATCACTCGACGACACTGAAGATCTGAAAACGTCACATTTTCATGAGCAATTGAATCCGCACTACGCGGAGACCGTGCGAGGAACCGCCGTTCAGGAAAGTTCCACAACACCGGTCGTAACTGCCCCTATTCGGTCAGGTTTTTTTCTCGGAATATAGATGGATCGTTCTCATCGGCCTCTTTGTGGTCGCTCTCGCCGGAGTCTTCGGAGGGTATTTGCTGCTTAGGCCCAATCCGACTGGAAATGCCGTTATCGAAAAACCCGCGATCAATTCACTCGCTGTATTGCCGTTTGAAAATTCAAATCCCGATACCGAATATATTTCGGACGGCATCGCCGAAAGTTTGATCAATAGCGTCTCAAATCTGCCTAATTTGCGGGTTATTTCGCGTGCAACTGCGTTTGGATTTAAAGGCAAGAATGAGACGACCCAAGCGATCGGCAAGGACCTGAACGTGCAAGCTGTTCTTACCGGCAAGTTTTCGCAGCAGGGCGATGCGGTAACGATTCAGGCTGACCTCATCAATATTGCCGATAATTCGCAGATCTGGGGCCAGCGCTTCAACGCCAAGGCCTCGGAACTATTGCAGGTCCAGGAACAGATCGCCAAACAGATCGCGGACAAGCTCCAGATCAAATTGGACACCCAGCAAAAGGCTCGGATCGCCAAACACTATACGGAAAACCCTGAGGCATACAGTGAATATCTGAAAGGCCGCTTTTACACTCTTCAATATTCCCTTGATGGCCATAAGAAAGCGCTTGAGCATTTGAATAAAGCGGTCGGGATCGATCCGACCTACGCTCTGGCTTATGCCGGAATCGCTGATGCCTATACCACCGCGTCCGACTGGCAATTGCCGCCGCGAGACGCACTGGCAAAAGCCAAGGCGGCCGCGCAAAAAGCTCTCGATCTGGATGATAAATTGGCTGAAGCCTGGGCGGCACATGGCCATGCACGGCTTCATGAATGGGATAGGTCCGCGATCGACGATCTCAATAAAGCTGTTGAACTATCGCCGAATTCGTTGACGACGCAGTTGTGGCTCGGCGAATACTATATGATCTGGGACCTTGAGAAATCAGTGGGAATTCTTGAAAAAGCCTCCGAGCTCGATCCGCTTTCGCCCATTCCAGCTGCGTTTCTGGGGTTTGATTACTATATGCTTCGCCAGCCTCAAAAAACTCTCGAGTACGGCAAAAAAGCGGTCGAGCTAAATCCTGAGTTTTATGCGGAACATACCTATGCAGCCAGGTACTACTCCTCGATCGGTGATTTCAGATCCGCTTTTGATGAGTTAAACCAAATTCCCCCTGAAATGACTGACGGGCAGGCAATATCGGTAAAAGGTATTGTCTACGCCCTGCAAGGTAAGCGTCCGGAAGCCGAAAAGGCGATCGCAGACTTGCAGAAAATGGCCTCGGCGCAATATGTTTCGCCGTTCGAGTTTTCAGGTGTTTATAATGCCTTGGGTGACCGCGATAAAACATTTTTCTATCTTGAAAAAGCATTCGACGACGGCTCTGAAAATGTCGGCTTCATCCGAACCATGCCCGATTTTGATGGTATTCGTGGTGACCCGCGATACGCCGATCTCATGCACCGGGCCGGCCTTTGATCGAAGGGCGCAAATCAAATTCAACGAGTTAATCTCCGTAATTGATCGAAACGGCCGGCGGGCATTGGCAAATAACGATAATCGCTCCGTCTCCTTATGATATTCTAGGAACCGAACGATGTGAGGGTTCGTAAAGAACTTTAGGTCATATTTCGATCCTCCAACAGCCATGTTTTGAGCGTCTGGCATGAGCTCAAGGCTTGATTCCAATGCAGTTTGCCGAATACATACCTACGATAAACAGCCTGCGAAATGTCATCGACATTGTGCTCGTTTTTATCATCGTCTATGTGGTTTTGAAACTGCTGCGCGGGACTCGGGCGGTGCCGACAGTGGTCGGTTTGGTTCTGCTCGGTTTGCTCTATTGGGTGGCGTATACCGAGGGCCTTTCGACACTCGAATTCGTCCTGCGATATGCCGTCGTTTACATCGGGATCGCAATCATCGTTCTTTTCCAGTCGGAGATTCGGCAGGCACTCATATTCTTTGCCAGCCGATTACGTTTCCCCCTGATGAAACGCCAGCGAGGCCAGTTTGGCGGCAGCGTTTACGACGAGATCGTTCTCGCGGTGACCACGCTCGCATCGGAAAAGACCGGAGCTCTAATAGTAATTGAGAGAAATATCGGCCTGCGCAATTTTATCGACGCTGGTGTCCAGCTCGATGCCCGTTTGAGTTACGACCTGCTGGTCACGATCTTCAATCCCGCAACGCCGCTCCATGATGGAGCCGTGATCGTTCAAAATGAAAAGCTAGCAGCGGCCTCGGTCTTTCTACCGCTCACGAAGAATCCCGAGATATCCCGCGAACTGGGAACGCGTCACCGAGCGGCGATCGGCATTACCGAGGGCAGCGACGCGATCTCGCTGGTAGTTTCAGAGGAAACAGGCCTGATCACGTATGTCGAAGCTGGACAAGTCCGGCGAAACCTCGACACAACGACTCTCAGAAAGTTGCTCCTCGAAGCCATGGAGATACCACTGATCGACCGTCGGCGTAATGCAAAGGCTTTGAACGAGAGGGAATCCGAGATCCCGGTAAGTTAGTCCTCGGCCCGCGTCAAAACGATTTGAAATGCTATCCGGTACCGTAAAACCCAAAACGACCGAGCCGAAACGACTGATCTTCAGAAACGTTGTCCGCAAGATCCTTCTCGAAGATTGGCCGCTAAAACTGATTGCTCTACTAATCACGCTCGGCCTATGGCTTGGCGTAACCGGACTCAGTACGCCCGCGACCAAGCGATTGTCCGTCCAACTCGCGCCGCCTAACCTCGCCACCAATTTCCAGGTCACAAACAATCTGGCAACGGAAGTGGATATCGTTGTTAGTGGTGACGATCGGATATTGAAAACGCTCACCGGCAAGGACCTGGTTGCTTCGCTCGATCTAACAACCGTGCAACCAGGCGACCGCGTCGTGTCGCTTTCGCCGGAGAATGTTTCGGTCAATCTTCCCCCGGGTGTCAGGTTGGACGGAATACAGCCGAGCCGTATCGCGGTCAAGATCGAAGCCGTCGTCGAACGCGAATTACCAGTGAGGTTGGATATCCAGGGCACGCCGGCAGATGGTTTCGAGATATACACACAAACGATCTCGCCCCCCAAAGTGCAGGTTACGGGTCCCGCCGGATACTTGAAGACCTTGGAGGCCATTTCGACCGACCCCGTATCCGTCGACGGCAAAAAGGATGAGCTGATCGTCAAACAAATACCGATCGGAGTTTCCAATGCGAAATCGATCATCTTCAACAACGGGGCCGTTGTCGACGTGACTATCCGAATTGGGGAAAAGCGGCGAGAACAGGTCTATGTCTTACCGGCCTCGCAACAGACCGGAGAAAAGAAGGTCGCCGTCACGCTCTACGGCCCCAAAACGCTGCTCTCAAGGATCAAGGCGACCGATCTCAGGATCGAAATGGTCAAAAATGAAATGGGCGGCGAAATTCCCCAGGCCGTTCTCAAACCGGAATTCGTAGATGTCGTAGAAGTTAAGAAAGTGAAGCTCTATTGATCGAATTACCCGCGCACGCGTGTCCTTTTGCAGGTTAGGCCTGGCTAAGAAATGCCCGAATATCCTTCCTCATATCGTCCGTGATCTCGTGTTTTGCAACATATTGCTTTGACCGGTAATTCGGCAAACGCTCCGCTAGCTTAGCGTCGAACCCGCGAAACTTTGCCTGGGTATAGAATTCGTCATCGTCTCCGTATAGATATAGAGTTTCCGCGTCGAACCCGCGGTACTTATCATTTGTCTCCAGGTCTCCTGGAATACCGCCGCATACACCGACGACGCCTCGTAAACCATCAGGGTGCGTAAAGGCGTATCGAAAATTTAGTGCGCACGCCTGCGAAAATCCGTAGAGATATACCTGTTTGGGGTCGATCAACCCGTCACCGTCGAGTTTACCGATCACGTCCAGTAGAAATTGATGATGCAGCCTGACATATTCTTCGGGGTTGTTGTCGGTTAGCCAGCCAAATCCGATTCGATACCCATCTGCGACCTGCCGAAAATGTTGATGCGGCCCCTGCACCGACGCTATGACCCAATCTTCTGGAGCGACAAGTCGAGCTTCTCGCATCATGTATCTTTTGTGAGCGCCGTAGCCGTGAACGGCGATCAAAAGCGGTGCACGCGAGGGAGCTGCTTCAGGAACATAAAGGTCATAGTAAAGGCTTATCTCGGCCTTTAAGCTGAGTTCGGTCTGTAGGTTTTCGTTGGCCATAAGATTAACTACTTTACGCAAGATTCGGCTGGCAGCATCGCGTCGCTTCGAGGCGTAACTGTTACAATAATCGCATTTATGAATAGTTTTTTCGAACACTTCGACGATCTGGCCGGAATTGACGCCGAACCCGCAACGGCGAGATGGCTCGATCGCGCTGCGTTCGCATTCCTCGTTTTGATGGCCTTGACCTGTCCGCACTCGATCGCGGCATCAGAAATTGCGTGGCTCGCGGGCCTGACACTGACTGTCATCAGGTTTGCTTTCAAACCACGATGGGCTATTAAGTTCCGCGCATTAGATGTTGCTCTCTGGACCTTGCTGGGCTGGTCGATCATCTCTTCTGCTTTTTCTTACGATTCGGCGACATCGTTCGATCGGTTGCGAGGGGTCTCGCTGTTTCTCGTCTTCGTTTTTGCTGCGATCAACATCCGGAAGCTGAAAGCAGTGTGGTTTCTGGCATTTGCACTCGTTTTCTCGTGCATGATCAACGCGATCAAGGAACCGATCACAAGGGTCATCGGCCGCGGTGTCGAGATCCACGGCCTCAACCCGGAGGGGCCATTGGCGAAATCCGGATTTCTCGATGGCGACACCATGCTAAAGGTGAACGGAATTAAGCTGGCAGATCCCGCTCAGATGTTAATTGCTCTCGATGCTGGCGAAACGATCACGGTCGACATGCATAGGCCCGACATGTACGAGGCAAAAACTATTCGCCGTGCGGAACTGCTGCAAGGCCCCAGCCCGGGTGATAGGCTTGGCTTTTCCGAATGGCATCCGAGCCATTACTGGCGAGCGACCGGTTTTTATCGTCACTGGATCACTTATTCCGAGGCACTGCAGTTGATGATCTCCCTTGCATTCGGCTTACTTTTTGCATCGCTCATTTTCCGGAAAAAGGAGGAAAAGGGTGTAGATGTTTCACAAAAGCTGGTCTCGCGTGTCGTTCAAGTCCTCACCTCTAAGACGTTTCTTATGATCTGCGTGGCATCGTTGGCCGGAGCGTTGCTGCTAACCGCCACGCGCGCCTCTCAGCTTTCGTTTATGATCTCGGCTTTTGTTATCGTGGCGATCTCGGCCAGCCGAAAATTCCTGCTTGCAGCGGTTCTCATCGTACTTCCGATCGCAGCTGTCGGACTTTATTTATTACAGCAATCGCGACAGGTCGGCTTTATCGACACCAAGGACGAGTCGACGCTTTACCGAATGACCATGTGGCGCGACGGAGTCCGGCTATGGACGGACAGCCCGCGAAATTTCATCTTTGGCCTGGGTATGGACTCAAAGGACAAACATTGGCGCGAATGGGGAATGTTCGACAATGGTCGCCTGCCGCTCGGCCATTTTCATTCGACCTACGTCCAGCTAACGGTCGAGCGCGGGCTGCCGGCGTTGTTGATCTGGTTGATCATCCTTGGCATCTATGCCAGAACGATCTGGCTAGCCTTGCGCGCCAATCGAAATGGCGACTGGAAAACGAACGGGATTCTGCTCGGCAGCCTCGGCGGCACGGTTGGATTTGTGACCAGCGGCTTTGTTCACAGCAACATTATTGACGCCGTCGTCGCGCTTATTTTTTACCTGATCATGGGCCTTGGCGTTCGGGCGGCCGAGCTTTCGACCGCCCGATCAACAGACGCAGCAATCGAACTGTCACAGACCTAAGTCTGATGTTTGACGCGAAACAATAAGTAGACACAACCGTTTTTGAATGGCCGGCATTCGATCAATTCAAGGTCGATCTGGAGTGATATTTCGTGAAAAAGCGGTATGCCCGGACCTGGAAGCACAGGAAATATTCATAACGGAATTGTAAACCGAGTGGGCTCTTTTAGATAAAACCTTTTGAATCTGTCGGTCGTAATGAAAGATAGATCTTTTCAACCTCCGAAACTGACACAATGAAAAACTCAACCCCAAACCTTTTTCTCTCATTACTTTTAGTCTTGTCGCTGCTCAATATTGCATTGCCGCAGGTCGGCTACGCACAGGCACCCGCGCGGGCCGCTTCTTCGTTCGATTACGCGAAGCAACTTCAGGCGATCGAGGACAAGTTGGAGGCCCGTCGTAAGGAACTGGGCATTCCCGGTGTTTCGCTCGTTATTGTTAAAGATGACAAGATCATCTACGCCAAGGGCCTCGGGTATAAGGATTATGAAAAAAAGGTGGCAGTCACGCCTGACACGCAATTTGCGATCGGTTCGGCGACCAAGGCTTTCACTGCATTGTCGGTATTAATGGCGGCCGACGAGGGAAAACTATCGCTTGACGACTCTCCGAAAAAATATCTTCCGTACTTTAAGATGTACGATCCCGAAACCGACAAAAATATCACCATACGCGACCTGATGTGTCATTCGTCTGGCCTCAATCGCACCGATCTTGCGATGGTGACGGGCAAGCTGAACCGCGCTGAGTTGATCCAGGTCGCCGCTCAAGCCAAGCCGACAGCCAAGCTACGTGAAAAATTCCAATATCAGAACATCATGTTCACTGCCGCGGGCGAGATCGCATCGGTCGTCGAAAAAACTCCGTACGATAAGCTCATCATCGACCGCGTGTTCAAACCGCTCGGCATGGCAAGCAGCACCGTGTCGATGAAGCAGATGGAAAAGGCAAAGGACTATTCCTTTGGCTACAACTACAATTTCGATACGAAAGAGACGAATCGGCTGCCGTTCCGCGATATAGATGAGGTCGCTCCAGCGGGCTCGATCAACTCCAGCGCAAACGATATGGCCCAGTGGCTGCGATTCGTTCTCAATGGCGGCAGTGTCGGCGGCAAGCGACTCGTATCTGAGAACAACTATGGCGAATGGCTTAAGCCCCAGATGAAGATCGCCGGCACATCGAGCTATGGTTTCGGCTGGTTTCTTCAGGATTGGAACGGACTCAAGGTCGTCCAGCACGGCGGCAATATCGATGGATTTAATTCGATGGTCGCCATGATCCCGGAGAAACATATTGGTTTTGTGCTGCTTACAAACGTCTCGGCGTCGAGCCTCGGAAGCGACTTAATGCCTATCGTCTGGTCGAACCTCATAGAAATGCCAAAAAAGGACGAGGCCGTCAAATTGCCGTTAAAGACGATGCAGTTCATGGCTGGCAAATACGGGTCGGCAGAACGGTCGGTCGAGGTCAGGATCGAAGGCGAAGATATGTTTCTCGTCGTACCCGGCCAGCCGCCCTACAAGCTTGAGCGAACCGCCCCTAGAACGTTCAAGGCAATAGGTCTGCCCGATGGATTTGGTGCAAAATTTACGCCCGGAACGGGCGATGCTACTGAGCTCGAAATGATCCAGCCGCAGGGCAATCGTAAATTACCGCGACTTCCTGCGGTAGGACTTGCAGCCCCGATCTCCACCGCGAACAGCAGCACCTCGGCAAAAGACCTCATCGGCAAATACGCCACGCCCGCCGGCGTCACGGCTGTCGAGATCAGGGAATCGGACGGCAAGGTGACGTTCAACATCGGCGGACAGCAACCCTACGCGCTCACCGACAAGGGCGAAGGCAATTTTTCGATGTCCCCGCTGCCTGACACCTACTTTTTAACGCCAAAGCGCGGTGCGGACGGCAAAGTAACAGCCGTCGCTGTTACGCAGCCCGAAGGCGTGTTCGAATTCAAACGTGTCACCGCAGAATCGGCTCCAAAAATGGCGATCGACGAACTGATGCAAAAGGCCATTGAGGCCGAGGGCGGCGAGGCTAACATGCGTAAGGTGACGACCCGCGTGGTCGAGTTTGACATTGATCTTGAGAGCCAGGGCGTCCAGGCCCACGGCACCAATTACTCAAAGGCGCCCAACAAATCGGCCGGCGAGACGATATTTACGGCGTTGGGGAAGACCATCGGAACCGAATATGAATTCTTTGACGGTACACAGGGCGAAGATTCACTGTCTTTCGCGCCAACCGACAAATACTCGGGCAAACGGCTCGAGGACATACGAATTGGCTCCGACCTCTACGGAATGCTCAACTGGAAAACGGTTTTCAAAAAGGTCGAGGTTATCGGCACCACAAAGATAGATGGCGAGGATACGTGGATCGTCTCGTTCGAGTCTGAAAGGGGAACTGCGTACCGCGAGTATTATTCGGCAAAAACATTCCTGGCACTCCGCCGCGACGGGCTGATCGCCTCCAGCACCAGCGAGCAACAGATACCGTACACGATCAGTTTCAGCGACTACCGCGACGTCGACGGAATAAAGCTGCCATTCAAAACGGTAAATAACAACATCGCAAACGGGAACATCGTCACCACCATAAAGTCCGTCAAGCACAACGTGCCGGTGGACGATAAACTCTTCGCCCCGAGGAAGATGAAGTAGACATCGAGAGGGGTTTTATTAGTTGCGAAACTAGTGACCCGGCCGGTATCTTTTGACGACATCGGAGTTTATGTCTGCCGCGGTAAAGGCGACTTTCTTTAGTTCGCCTTTCGCAAACATCGCGGCCTGATCGCTAAACCACGGCGACGAATTCAAGCGACTCTCGCCATATGCTAGTACCGAATATGCGCGGGGTGTGTCGCCGAATTCCACGACGAGTATCCATCCGTCTCCCGAATTCGCCGCAAACTTACCGTCCGATTCCCTGGTAAAGCCGAGAATGCGAAAACACCCGAGGTCGTTGCTGCACCCGCCGACCGGCACGTCAACAGCGCCGCGACGCACGCGATGCACTTCTCCCCATGTCACGTCTAATTGGCCGTAACGCCGTTTGGTTTCGGTAACGGCATAGGTGAAAGATTGGACAGCGCGGGCTGTGTCTGCCAAGCCCCGCGGGGTTTTGAGCGGGTCGTCAACGCTCCAAACAGCGGCAAATCGTTTTCCGTCAGGATAACGTGTCCCTGCCGGCTGGTCGCTGGTCGGCGATGGTGTATTCCATGGTTGCCGCACGGAGTAGATCTGCCACCATAGTTCAAACAACGTCGAACCCCGGCTCTCCGGCGATGCGGTGTTGTCCCAACTCTCAAGCAGCGCAAGCCCCGTGGCGACATCGCCTGTCGGGTTCGTCGCTTTGACCGCAGCGACAAGATCGGGTTTGACCCGGTCCGGCAGCATCATGCGGTAACTATGCTTGAGCCGTATGACATCTTCGAGACTAAGTTTTTCGTCGCCACTGACCAATTGCAAAGCTAGTTGAGCTCGGAGCGAAAGCTCGGGTGTTTCAAAGTTGGGGTAGGCGTTCTTTGTGCTTATCCCGCCGCGGACATTCGTAAAGTGCGGCGAATTGTTCTCATTGTGTATGTAACCGCCGGGCGGATTCAGCACCTGCGGCAGTTTGTCGAACGGCACGTATTTCGTCCATATATCGCTGGTCATTTTTGCGGGAATATCCGTCGTGTCATCGACCGGTGCATGCGGCAGCAGCGGCAATGCGGCATTCCAAAGAAAGAAGATGTTCCCCTTGGCGTCGGCATAGGTGAAATTAGACGTCGGCCGGGCACGCATTTTCATCGCATCTTTCCATTGCTGAAGCGACTTTGCCCGCATCATTTTTAGGAACTGCTCGCCCCCGCGATTTTCGCCGTCTCCTGCGTACTTGAACACATAGATCTTTCCATCGGCGCGGTAGATCACAGGTCCGATCGATGTCGACCAGTATTCGCGTTTCTCGGTCGCGAGGCTTTCGCCGTTGCGGACCTGGACATTGACCGTATCATGGATCATTGCGACTGAACGCCCGTTAAAAAGGTAATGATCAGACGCCTTCGGATCAGCGTCCAGCGAATAGATCTGGTCGAGGTCCTGCGAGTTGTTCGTCGTCGAAAACCCTAGGTTTTTGTTAAATCCGCCAATCACCGCGAAGGGGCCGCCGATGCGAAAATCCCCGTAAAAATCGACCACGCCCGGCACCGTCATGTGTGCTTCGTAGTATCCGGCTGTCCATTGCAAATGCGGGTTGCGAAGCAGTATCGCCTTGCCCGATTTGGTGCGGCTCGGTGCGAACGCCCATGCGTTCGAACCGTCATTCGAAGTATCGATCTCGCCTTCACCGCCGGCGACAGGCGGAGTTGGGCGCGGAACCGATTGAGGATTGATCTTGTTAAGGAAGTTAGTGACTTTACGCGTCGAGAAAGGGATGATGTCTGTCGCGGCCACATCGCGGCCTGTAAAATCGCTCGGCATGTACGGCGGCAACTCCACTCCGTGAAGCTCGATATACCGATTAACGCCAGCCGCAAATCCTTCGTAGACGTCTCGAACGTCTTTCGATAGAAGTGGATACTTCTTGTCGACCGTCAGTCTGTTACGCTGCGCGATCATATCGGAATCGAGGCGTTCATAGCCCGTTACAGACGCCGACCTGCCGCTTGCGGACAGCACCGATAACGGCGTCGAGGTGCCGTAATCCTCGCATTGGATCCAGGCGAGTGCGTAACCCGCTGCCCGAAGATTTGCGGCACGAATGTGCGGCACTCCGTGCCCGGTGCGGATTATCTCGACCTGGCGCCAAAGCTCATTCTCACGCTTGCTGATCTGCCCGAACGACGTTACGGTGAGCAGAATGAGTAGAGCGATCAGGCTCGACACAGACCGCCGTAAATACGGTTCATCAATTTTCATTTCGCTTACAAAAAGGCGTTATCCTTGGGACGACGAATATACGAGCTAGAGGGGATCTTATGTTTCAACGGCTCATGAATTCAACGCGTGTGCACGGTCGTGACACAGCACTAGCCTCACGAAATGCATTGTCGAGCCGCTCCGGGTACAAGCACTACCGTAATGAGATCACTGTATGAGTTCGCTGGCGATGCTTCTTAATTCCGGATTCTGAGCGCTGAATTCTGATTCCGAGTGATCAAAAACGTCGTCGAGTTCCCGTTCCACAGAACCGTGGCCGGCGGGAATGCGCTTGATCATTGGCTCGAAGTTTCGGAAGTCATAGAGCTCGTTATCGAGCAGGTGTGAGCCAGTTACATTGGTCAGCGCTGTCATCATCGTCGCCCGGATAAAAGGAGTTTCTTTTTCCAACTCGTTGATGAGGCGTTTGACGCGTGCACGCTTCAAATTAGGCTGAGAACCACACAAGTTGCAGGGGATGATCGGAAATTTTTGCTCCTGAGAGTATTTCACGATCTCCGATTCCTGACAGTAAGCGAGCGGTCGGATGATCGTGTTGCGGCCGTCGTCGGAGCGCAGAATCGGCGGCATTGCCTTGAGCTGACCAACGTAAAACAGGTTCATTAGAAAAGTCGCGATTATATCGTCCCCATGGTGTCCGAGAGCGATCTTGGTACAGCCCTCTTCCACGGCAACGTTGTAGAGAATTCCGCGTCGTAGCCGAGAACATAGGGAGCAATATGTCTTGCCCTCGGGTATGTGGGCTGTCACGATCGAGTACGTGTCTTCCTCGACGATCCGGTAATCGACGCCCCGTGCCGTAAGGTAATCGGGCAGTATCTCCTCGGGAAAATCAGGTTGTTTTTGATCGAGATTCACCGCAAGAATCTCGAATTTAACCGGCGCGCGACGTTTTACATCGAGGAGCAGATCGAGCAGCGTGTAGCTGTCCTTTCCACCAGACAGGCAGACCATCACCTTGTCGCCTTCTTCGATCATCGAAAAATCATCGATGGCGCGGCCCAGCTTTTTGAGTAGTTTGGTCTTCGTTTTGGTCTCAGTCTTCAATTTTGCCGTTTCGCCTCCGAAAACATTGAATTTTGACACGCGGGACGGTTTTTGACAACCGCAAATAAGCACTAGACAGCCGCGCGATAACTCATCTATTATTGAGAAGACTGAAAAATTCGACCCTTTACGCCTATTGACCGAATACTTTTCAAGTTATTCGGACGCACCGTCTCCCGCGGATGTCTCGGCTCCTCGTCCGAATCGATCAGCAAATTCAAGTAGTGAGGTTTAATAAAAATTATGATCAGAATGGGAAGAAATTCCAGAACCGAACCGGCTGAACCGGCGAATTTTCAGACTCCCCCAGCCGAGAACGCTTACAGGTATCAGACGGCTGTTTCGGCCCCGGTGTCGGCAATATCCGAGAGCGATTCGATGGCTCGCGATATAAAAGAAGGCCGCCTGAGCGGTTTCGTCGGGCATGGCACGACGTTGACGGGCGAAACCGAATTTCACGCCATGCTACGCGTGGACGGTCATCTGGTAGGAACCGTCTCGTCTGAAACAGGTACTTTGATCATCGGAACAAATGGGCAAGTGGACGCGAACATTATGGTTGCGGCCGCCATGATCAATGGAGCCGTAAATGGTGACATTGTTGCGACCGAAAAGCTGCATCTGGGGCGAACCGCACGTGTTCTCGGTAACATTCAGGCCCCGCGTCTGATCGTCGAGGAAGGTGCAATTCTCGAAGGAAGCTGCAGCATGGTAAAGGCCCTTGAAACCCAGGAAGAAAAGGCGGCAGAAGCAAGTGCCCGCACCTACGAAGAGCCGGAAGAAGAGCCCGTCGAGCCCGTGGTCGAGGAGTCCGACACGGATGCATTGTTTTCGAGCGACGCGAGCGATAGCGAACCGGATGAAGACGAAGAGACAGCAAGCGTGGCTTCGATGTAGTTGCGGAAAAAAAATTGATCCGGAAATGGCGGGCAATGACCCGCCATTTTGTTTGTGTAAATTCTCTGCTGGAATTATGCTAATTCGCATATGCCGGTCTAGGTAAGGAGTTAGGAGTGAAAGACACGTATGTTGAATGAATTCAAAGCCTTTATCGCTCGCGGAAACGTTCTGGATCTGGCCATCGGTGTAATTATCGGTGCCGCGTTCGGCAAAATAGTCACAACATTTACGGAAGGCATAGTGATGCCCATAGTAGGCCTAGTCACGGGAGGGGTCGATTTTAAATCAAAGTTCATTGATCTAAGTGGCAAGCTACCGTCTGGGGCGACGCCCGAACAGATCGACGCTGCCGTTAAGGGCGGCGCGCCTCTTCTTCGCTATGGACAATTGGTCAGCGATATCGTCACATTTTTGATCGTGGCATTAGTGATGTTTTTGATCGCTAAGGTCGCGATGGAATATTTCAGGAAGCTTGCGGCTCAAACTCCGCCTCCGCCACAGGAAGCCCTGTTGACGGAGATCAGGGATATAATGAAGGCAAAATAAGGTCGATAGCCGTCCCGGGAATCGTGCCCGTGACAAAATCATCCGTATCAACGGGCGGACAACTAGTGAGGCGTCTAAGGTGAAGAGGAACCGTATTCTACACTGGCCATTCGCCCGAGTACGCGAAGTCGGCGGTACCGGTTAGGATCATTTCGCCGTCAGTGCGCCAGATGAAGTCTGCCACGCCGCCTGGCGTATGGACGGAAACAGCGCGATCCGTTCGGTCTGTGTAAGCGCAGAGAACCGCGGCCCCAGCCGAACATGTACCGGAGGCTGAGGTTTCACCGGCACCGCGTTCCCAGATACGGAGTTCAATGTTGGAACGGTCGATTACCTTGACGAAGACAATATTGGCCCGGTCGGGAAAGACTTCGTGAGTTTCCATTTCGCGGCCCACATAGCGCCAGTCAAAATCGAAACTCTCAGTAAATATACACGCTACCGGATTGCCGACATTGACGGCAGAAACCAGGATTGCCTGCTCGCCAACCACTACTTCCCGGTCAATAACATCCTCTAGCGTCTGGGGCGAGGCGAACGGAACATCGGTGCTCGTTAACAAGGGCTTGCCGATCTCTGCGCGAAACTGATAGTGGCCCGACGCG
Organism: Pyrinomonadales bacterium; assembly: GCA_038245555.1. GTDB lineage: Bacteria > Acidobacteriota > Blastocatellia > Pyrinomonadales > Pyrinomonadaceae > OLB17. The sequence goes on from JBBRSH010000008.1 coordinate 36,760, forward strand.
GTTGCGTCAAGCAAATGGTATTTCTTGATACCAGTGCGCATCTTTAAGCGAAGGTTCGGTTTGTCCCAAAGGCACTTGTAATATAGGTATGCGACCGCGCAGCGCGTGCCATTGCCCGAAAAACCGGCGACCGAGCCGTCCGGATTTACGATCTCGCATGCGAAATCGGCGTCGGAACCGACGAGCCTTTCGAGTACGGCAATTCCATCCGATCCAGCGCCGGTATGCCGGTCACAGATGCCTATCGCGAGGTCACTAAGGTCAGTTGACGGGCCGAAGGAGTCGCGCTCAACCACGATGTAATCGTTACCAAAGCCGTGAAATTTACAGAAAGGTAGCGTCGTCATTTGGCCTTCTTGATACTGTTTATTTTTTCTGTCCCGCCCTTGTATTCGATAACGAAATCGATCTTATCGCCAACCGCGACTCCCTTCAATAAGCCTTTGTCGGTCACATAGAACTCCATCTGCATCGCGGGCATCAGTCCTTCGATATTTTCGTGATCGACCTCAACTGAGCCAATCGTCAGGTTTATCTTGGTAACGTTTCCCTTGGCGTTGTAATTACCGTCTCTAGGGGCGGACGGTGCCGGTTTAGGCAACGCCGCCGTGCTCGAAGGAGTCGGGTTCGCAGACCTGGTGTCGGGTTGCAAACACGACAGCCCTATCGAACATCCAGCAAAGGTAATCATCAAGAAAGCGAATCTCATATTTAAGGTTTTACAACCAATTAGTTTGGGATCAGGTCGATCACGGTAATTTCGGGAGTTGCCCAAAATCTTACTCTTGGAGCGGAGCCTCCTTCCAATCCGATTCCCCGATTTACATTTAACCAGGTATTGCCTACCAAATACGTTCAACCTTCGAACCGTTTTCCATACTTTGAAAAGGTAACGAGAGCTCCGTAGAGCGGCAACGCGATTTGGCCGCCATGAGTATGCCCCGAACAGTATAGATCGACGCCATAATTTGCGACATTCTCGATTTCGTCGGGATAATGATAGAGAAAAACGGAGAATTTATCCTTTGGAAGCGGTTCAAGTAATTCGGCGACTTTGCCGCCTTTATCAACCGGCATCCCGGCAAGCCAGATCTCGGAGCCTCGAATGTCGACCTTTTCAGATGTACCATTCAGCTCCTTAACGTCGATGTCGCCGAAGAGGTCCTGCTTAGACCAGTACCAAACGTCCCAGTTGCCTTTGACGACATAAGTGGGTGCGATCTTGCTGATCTTGGTCAAACAATTCCGAAACACCGGCAAGCCCTCCGGCGAATTGATCGAATCCCCAGTGTAAACGATAATATCGGGTTTCTGTTCCGCGAGGATCTGCGGCAGTTTTTCCTCAAGCCTTGGCGTGGAATCGCTATGCAGATCGGAAATCTGGGCGATCCTAATCGATGCAGTATCCGGCCGGAGTTTGCTCGTCCTGATCTCGACCTTACGAACCGTCAACCGATAAGGTTCGACAAAATAACCGTAAACTAAGCAGCCTATTCCGATCAGCGCCGCACCACATACGACCGCGCCAAACCATTTTTGCGCCTTGATTGGCCGTGGCCCGCTACCAAATCTTGCGATAGCTAACCGGATCAAAGAACCGGCCGCGAACACATACACCGCGGCTACCGACGCGAGGAAGATCAAAACGCGTATTCGCTCTTCTGGAAGCATTCGGTGGCTTATTTCACAACTTGATCGATCTTAAAAATAGGTCTTTTATTTTTGCGCCCTCGGCGACGACATCTGAGGCGGTCTTTGCATCTTTCACAGTAAATCGATCACGCATTTTACCGTCCTCACTAATACGGATCGGTCGCGAGATCGAAAAATAAACTCGACGTTTCGCAGGCTCCAATTGGTCGTTTTCGGCCTTTTGAAAGTAGAAAACGAGCCGACCGTTTTCGTCATAAACAAATTCCTCGGTGTACGTACGGTTCGACGAGCGCCGTTCGACCTTCACCATTGCGAGCTGATCGGGATACATGTGTTCTTCGCTGTTGCCGCCGTGGTAGAAGAATTTGTAAAGCTCTCTGAAGATACCGACAGCACGCCACTGGTGATCACGTTTGTTGATCGCTAGTTCGTTCATCACAAGGTCTCCGAACTGGCCCTGCTCGTCGTCGGTCTCGGCAAGACGAGCCTTTTCCGAGACGCTCATGTAGTACTTGCGGATATTCTCGACAGTTTTGTCGGTCGACTGGCCGGCGGCGGATACGGCTAATATTGAAAGGAGAGCGACAATGAAGATCTGCTTTTTCATAAACGATGAACGTGTCTTCGTGCCGATTCTTGTAAATATTCGCCGACCTATTGATCCCAGCACATTCCGCCTAGTCGACCCAATCCGCTATGAACACGTTTGTATCTCCCTCTTTTGCGTCGTGACGGTTTGAGGCAAAGACGAGCTTCTTGCCATTAGGCGAGAACATAGGAAATCCGTCGAACGATTCGTTATAAGTGACGCGTTCGATGCCGGTACCATCGAGGTTGATCAGTGCCAGATCGAAATTGCGTTTCTTCGGATCAGTTGCGAAATAATTCGTGCAGAACAGGATACGTTTTCCATCAGGCGTGAAGAATGGAGCGAAGGACGCCGCATTAAGTTTCGTAACCTGACGTTTATTCGACCCATCGGCGTTCATCACCCAGACTTCGAAGACCGTGGGAACGATTATGTGTTCCGCGAGAAAATCCTTGTCACGCTTAACGAGCGCTGGATCCGAAGGGTGCGACCCGCGATAGACGATCATCTTGCTGTCAGGTGAGAAAAAGGCCCCGCCATCGTAACCGGGTTCATTCGTCAAGCGCTTGATATTTTTGCCATTTACATCCATCGAATATAGATCTAGATCGCCATCACGCTCGGACGTAAAAATGATCGTTTTTCCGTCTGGGCTTACAGTCGCCTCGGCATCGTAGCCGGGGCTGTTCGTCAGATTCTTGATGTTCTTGCCGTCCGGCGTTGCAGTGTAGATCTCGTAGTCAGGATAGATCGCCCAGACGTAACCTTTTGTGTAGTCGGCCGGCGGCGGACATTCCTTTTTTCCGCCAAAGGTCGAGGCATACAGCACCTTTTTACCGCCCTTGAAAAAGTAAGAGCAGGTCGTTCGTCCTTCCCCGTTCGAAACCATATGAACATTGGATCCGTCGATGTTCATCGAGAAGATCTGATCGCATGCTAATTTATCGCGTTTTGATTGAAATATTAGCTGCTTGCCGTCGAAAGAGAAGTACGCTTCAGCATTTTCACCGCCAAACGTGAGCTGCTTGATGTTCTTAAGATGTCGCTCGCCGGTGAACTCAATTGGATCGATCTGCGGTAAAACACTTGACACGAGAGTTAGAATGGCAAAAAGTACAATTATTAAAAGTTTCATAGATTCGATTTGTTTTATTTGGATTCGATAAAGCCGCATCCAGAAATAGTAGTTTAGCGAATTACGTGTTTAAGGTGAAACGTGATCGCCAACGTTAATGTTTCCGAGAGACCTCTAAAATTATGACTTTTGAGACAAATAGAGACGTGCTCGAATGGTACGAGCGCCAACCCCGGACACTGACCCCTGAGTTTATTTCCTCGATTCCATGGCACGAGGTTAAAAGTCACGAACTAGATCACCGTTTCGTGCCTGTTTTACTGTACATGCGAGACGTCGAAACTCTGACAGATATGTATCACCGTCAGATGCTGCGAACGCCGACCGGTAAAGACCCGCACATTAGTAAGTTTATGGAGCGGTGGGGAATTGAGGAAGTTACGCACGGCGAGGTTTTGAACCGATTTCTGAATGAATTGGGAGTCGGGTCTGAAGACAAATGGCAGACCGAGGTCCGCCGGGCAGTTTCGCGATCATATCATGCGAGTACCTATCTGATGACGATGCTGACAAATTTTGTCGGCCGGAAATTCACCGCGACCCACATGACATTTGGTGCGATCCACGAGATGTCCACTGCGCAAGGCTATCGCCGGCTTCGTGAATTGGCGGACCACCCTGTACTCTCCAAGATCTTGAACGCGATAATTTGTGAGGAGTCAGCCCACACTAATTTTTATGCGAACGTCGCAAAGCTTGAGTTGAAAAAAGACGAATTTTCTCAGCGGATCGCCCGCTTCGTGATCGAACATTTTTGGGTGCCGGTCGGTCAGGGTTCGCTTCATAAGAGCCGCACGGAATATTTGATAGCTACTCTTTTTGGAGACAACGGAGGACTCGATTGGTTGGACAAAACGGTTACCCAACGCGTTAGGAAATTTCCGGGTTTTACCGGCATAACCAAGATCAATGAAACCGCGAAACGAATTTGCGAAAACACCAACTTGGACGGCGGCATAGTTCGGGCGAACGCCTGATAATGCCGCGACGTGGTCAAGAGGAATCTTTTTATTTGTAATATTCAACGCCGCTCTGAAGTTCAACCCCGATCCTGCCTTGCGATTCGGCGTAGTCAAGGTGAGCGATAGCCTCCGAAATTGCGAGGAACCGGTGGACGTCATGGCCGAACGAATCGGGAAACAGCCGCTTTGCGACCTCAAAAGCGGTTACGCCGCTTCCGGATACCAGCGAAATAACCTTTTTCTGGCGATCGTCGATGGCCCGTACATAACGATTAAAGATCTCCTCGAAATCGGTGACTGGTTCGCCGTGGCCACCATAAGCAAGCGTCGGCGAAAAGCTACGCAACCGGGCGAGCGAGACGAGGTACTCGGCGAGCGATCGGAACCTCCGTCCGGGTTCGACCGGATCGGGAGCGACTATCGGATTCGGCGTTATGCGTTTTAAGACACAATCTCCACAGACGAGCGTACGATCGGCTTCGCGAAGAAATGAGCAGGAGCCTGGCGTGTGTCCAGGCGTGTGGACGACCCGCAGCGTACCCGAATCAAAATTAAGCTCGGAACCATCTACCAACAAGTTGAATTCACCATCCGCCAACGAGTCTGTCAATAAACTGATCTCGTCATACAGTGACTTCATGTCCTCAAAAACGGTATCGGGAACCCCGGACCTTAGCAACAGCGTGCGGTGTTCATCACGAGCGAGCCTGCCGAAGAGATTGCCAGTTTCCCATTCGTGGATCAGGATCTCGGCGTTCTTAGCCTCATCGCGGACCTGCTTTGCGAGGCCGCAATGATCCTCGTGCGCATGCGTCAGGACAATTCGTCGGACATCGGAGAACTGGACGCCTTCGCGGCCAAGTTTTTCTCTTAGGACTCTAGCGGCTTCGGGAGTTTTTGGCCCGACATCGATCAGCGTGAGTGGGTCATCTTTGATCAGAAAAACATTGACGTCACCGACGTAGAATGGCGTAGGAACCGAGATCGGGATGATTTTCATACGAATTCAAGAAGTAATAAACACGAATAACATGAATTGCAAACAATTTACACCCGAGTAATACGCGGGAAGCTTTATTCGGACTTGAGGAAAACTAAAATGCCGGCTGGCGCGTAAATAACGTATCGAAAAGGCGACAATTGGTCGGACCAATTTGACGCTAAGATATAATTTACAGAAAGATTACGGTTATGCTTGCCTAAATTCCGAATTTGGAGTAATTATTTGAAAGCAAATCTTTTCTGGTCAATAAATTGTCGGCTGAAACTAAGACTTTTCGAGAGTTCTGAATATCCACGCTACCCGCGGTCTCGAAATGGGAATCCGCCGTGTAGGAAACTTTCGAATTCGACAGGAAATTGAGTAAATCGAATTTTTTAGGAGAAAAAATCCATGAGATTAAAACCGTCCAGCGCAGCGTCGTTCGTAGCGCGAATAGTCCTTTTCGCGTCAACTTTGCTGATACTTTCGGCCTCCGCACTGGCGCAGGCGCAGGCGACGGCAGCCGACCTTTCCGGAACCGTCGTCGACCCTAACGGTGCCGCAGTTGGTGGCGCGACCGTTACTGCAAAGAACATGGGTACCAATGGTGCCCGAACGGTAGTTTCGGGCCCGGACGGCAGCTACCAGTTTATCGGGCTGCCGCCCGGCGATTATGAGATCGCGGCTGGGGCGTCGACCTTTAAAAAAGTCCTGATCTCGCCTGTAAAATTGACGGTCGGGCAGAGTGCCCAGCTCACGATCAAACTCGAAGTCGGGGCTGCTGACGTCGTCGTCAATGTCTCCGGCGATGATGTCCAACTGGTTGATGCAACGAGGACAACAGTCTCAAATACGATCGACCAAGCACGGATCAACGGCCTGCCTATCAATGAGCGTTCAGCAACCGGATTTGCTCTTACGATCTCAACAGTCGGTCGCGACAATGGCCGTCCGGTAGGTCCGGCTCCAACCTCGGGCTTGAATATCGGAGGGCAGCGTGGGCGTTCGACGTTGATTCAGGTCGACGGAGCCGATTTCACAGATAACTCGATCAATGCGGCTCGTTCGACGGTCTCAATGGAGGCAGTGCAGGAGTTTCAGGTCACAACAAATTCATACATGCCGGAATTCGGCCGTGCAACCGGCGGCATAGTCAACGTCGTGACAAAACGCGGCGGCAGTGCTTATCACGGAAATGTTTTCGGTTTTATCCGTGATAAGTCGATCCAGGCGAAAAATGCATTTGCTCCAATTATCAACGGCGATCCGAAAAAGAAGCCACCTTACACGCGAGCGCAATACGGATTTACTATCGGCGGACCTATCGTAAAGGATAAAACGTTCTTCTTCGGATCATTCGAGCAGCGTCGACGGCAGGAATCCGGGTTCTTCACCGGTGACATAGTCGGAAATGCGACCTCCAGCTTTTCGATCCCCGTGATCGCGGGGCTTAACCCGATTGCAAGGACCTTCACAGGACTAACACCCGCCCAGGTCACTTACCTTAACGGACTGCTCGGGGCTGGAACAGCCGCAGCGGTCTGTACTGCACGCACATATGCGTTCTTTGCATCAGGCGGTACCGATACGGCACTCAATGGGACTACTTCGATAGTCAGTCCGAATGATGGCAGCGGTTGTCCGGCGATCTCGCCGATCGCTCCCGGAGTGATCGGTCCACGGTTTATCCTGTCGGGAACTCCGGTGCCATTGACGCGGAATTCCAACGGCCAGTTCGTGGCATTTCGACCGCTGGCGCAGCTGCAGCGGTTGTTCCCGATCTCCGAGGCGACGACGTACACGTCAATACGTATCGATCATTCATTCAACTCTTCGAACCAGATCAACTTCCGTCTGGGTTATAACCCGAGCGTGATAAACGGCATTCAGGATGAATCGCAGAACCAGACACTGGGACAAAATGATTACTCCAGAACCGGCATTCAGGATCTGAAGGACACGTCTTTCGGCGTTGCTCTAACCAGCATTCTGCCGAAAAACCTGATTAACGAGGGCTATTTCAATTACGGCCGACGAAAAGCGAAATTTGATTCTCAGATTCCCAGTGTTGCTCTCCAAATCGCCGGGACGGGCTTTATCGGTTCTAACCCTTTCTCGCCGGTCGACCGTACCGAAAACAGATATCAGATTCGCGACAATATGACGTGGGCCGGTCACAGTCATACTGTCAAGTTCGGAGCCGATTTCAATTGGGTTACCGGCAAAGCGAGGTTTGACCTAAATTTCCCTGCACTTTTTAATTTCAGTTCGCAATCGTGCAGTTCACTGATCACAGGATGTGCCGGACCGGCGTTCACGCCCGTTCAGACATATGGCCTGGGTTTCCCAAGTGTGTTTATTCAGGGTTTCGGAGATCCGAATAGTACGCTGAAGAACACGCCGGTCGCATTTTTTGCCCAGGACACGTGGAAGGTCTCAAGAAAGCTGACCATTAATTTCGGCATCCGCTACGATTACGAGTTTACAGAGCAATTCGCGCCGACGCCATTTAAGGATCCTCTGACGGGGATTACTCTTTCGGCAACCGATATTCAGGCGGCCCAAGACGCACTAAATGTAACGCAGGGTTTTCCGCGTGATGGCAACAACTGGGCTCCGCGCCTCGGATTTGCGTGGGACCTCGCGGGTGATGGGAAAACTGTGATTCGTGCTGCTGCCGGCATCTTCTACGATCATCCATTACTTGCGGTCTCCTTCAACTCCAACATCGCCGATGGTTCGCAGCAGCAACAGGCCACGCTACTTCCGATAGGCGGCCCTTCCCCGACAGGGCTACTCAATGCATTTCAGGTCTTTCACGGAACAGTCTGTGGTGTCGGCGGATCAAATGCCGCGATCTGTGGGGCAGCCGTAACCCCCGGTATTGCAACCTCCGCTCAGTATCAATATGGATTTATGCGGTTCGATTCCAGCAAATTTACTGGATTCGGCCCCATCTTACCGTTTACACTGCATGTTGCTAAAAATTTCCAGTATCCCCAGGCTTTCCAAGGCAATCTGGCTATCGAACGCCAGATCGGAAGGGACACGTCGTTTTCGGCAAGTTTTATTACCGTCAATACACGTCATTTGGCTCACCCGCAGGACGTAAATACCGTTGATACCGGTGCAGCGATAGAAAACTTTCGCAGGTTTGCCGGACGGGCTCCAACCGGTATGACCGAGGCGAACTTCTTCTCGTTGCCGACCTCGTGTGCCAATCCGGCACTATGTCCACCAGGATATACTGTCGTGGTCCCCGGGCTTGTCGGGATAAACGGCCTCGGCCAAAAGGTCGTCAGCCCGATCGCAGCCGATTTCTTTCGAAAGCTTGGGCCAAACTACTTCTTTGTTCAGGCTCTTACCGGGTTGAATAAAGCTTCGTTTGATGGTTTACTAGCCGGCTCGGTGCGAGCTCCAGGCCCAATCAACCCGTACGCCGATGTTAACGCTCAGCTTTCGGATGGTAATTCGCTCTATAATGCGCTGAATCTCGAACTAAAGAAGCGATTTTCAACAAATTTCCAAATGCTGGCTTCATACACATGGTCACACTCGATCGACGACTCATCTGATCTGCAAACGCTGCTCAAACCGCAAGACAATACCAATTTTCGTGCGGAACGTTCGGATTCGTTGTTCGACCAGCGTCATCGCTTCGTGTTCAGCGCCGTGATGTCGAGCCCAGAGAGCTGGAAATCGGGAAACGCGGTTCGTCGGTTCGCACACGGATTCTCGTTTGCTCCGATCGTTGAGGTCAGCTCGGGCCGTCCGTTCAACATCATTGCTCCGGGAGATGCCAATGGTGATTTCCAGAGTACGAATGAGCGGCCGTTCCTGTTGCCAAGTGGACAACTTTGCCAGGGTGGAGTAGCCGTCGCGGATACGAATTCGCCGGCGTGTGTTCTTGGATTTCCGATCAATGGTAATCTGGGCAGAAACCGGGGTTTGACGCACGCATACTTCTCGTTCGACGCAAGATTGACCAGAAAGGTCCGATTTAGTGAGCGAGTTTCGCTGGATGTGATCGCTGAAGGATTCAATCTATTTAACAGGTTCAACGAGGCAGCCGCGAATCCGTTCTATACCGCTGTAAACGCGTTCGGCCAGCGTGCTGGCAGCAAGTTCTACAGCAGTTCGACGTCGGCATTTGATCCTCGTCAGTTCCAGTTTGGCGTAAAGCTGAACTTCTAGTAATTCGTATTCAAAGCCTTTGGGCCGGGTGGTTGGTGCCATTCGGCCCTTTGTGCGTTTAGAACGACGAGATGGATAATGAGCAGGTGGCATCTATTACGGTCGATATAAAAGAATTCGCCTCATCGATCGAGATCGACAAGCTCGGAATCGTTCCTGCAGTGGTACAGCCCCGAGAAGGCGGACACTTGCGGAAGTGGCTGGAACGCGGCTATCACGGCGAGATGGCTTGGATGGCACGCGATACCGCAAAGCGGTCAGATCCGAGGCTGCTTTTTCCAGGGGCTCGGTCCGTCATCGTTATCGCCGTCAACTACTACACGCCACACGAACATGCCGGTGAAATTGGAAGCGGAAAGATTTCGAGGTACGCATGGGGCGACGACTATCATGATGTAGTCCGCGAAAAGTTAGATCGTCTCTTCGAATTCGTCCGATCAAGAGAACCGTCAGTTGCTGGAAAGATATGCGTCGATACCGCGCCGATGATGGACAAGGCGTGGGCTGTTCGGGCAGGTCTGGGATGGTTGGGAAAACACTCTAACGTAATAACCACAGACTTCGGGTCGTGGGTCTTTATTGGTGAACTGATTCTGAATATCGACCTCGATTATGATGTCGAAATTGTCGAGGATCACTGCGGCACCTGTACAGCGTGTCTCGACGCATGCCCGACGGCCGCGATCGTTGAGCCCTATGTTGTCGATTCGCGACGATGCCTTTCCTATGCAACGATCGAATTACGTTCGGACGATCTGCCGGCGGAAATCGCCGAGAACATAGAAGGCTGGATCTACGGCTGCGATATCTGTCAGGACGTCTGTCCGTGGAATCGATTTGAAAAGCCGACTGCCGAGTCGCGATTTGAACCTCGGCTCGGGGAAACGTCGCTAAACCTGGACGATATTGACGGGATGAGCCATGACGAGTATGTGACTCGATTTCGCCGCTCTGCGATAAAACGTACCAAGCTCACCGACCTCAAACGCAACGCCGCAGCCTTAAGATCCGCCCGGAAACCTTAGATATCGGAGCTTGCTGCATTACTTCTTACGGCCGAGTACCGTATCATTGAACTGTGCCGTTGAGCGATGCTTACAATCGAACAATACGCGATCTCCGCATTTCGGTGACGGACCGCTGCAATTTTCGCTGCTTCTACTGCCTTCCGAACGGCGAACCGCCGTTAGCGCGTAAGGACACTATACTTACATTCGAGGAGATTGAGCATATTGCTGAAATATTTGTCTCCCTCGGCATCGAAAAGATAAGACTGACAGGCGGGGAACCGCTTCTCCGCAAGGACATCTCCAAATTAGCAGCGGGCATTGCCCGGCTGAAGCCCTCGCTCAAAGATCTCGCTCTGACGACCAACGGTTTTATTTTCCCGAATCTCTCCAACGATTTGAAAGCTGCAGGCATTGACCGCGTTACGATCAGCCTCGACAGTCTCGACCGAGGAAAATTTGCAAAAATGACCGGTGTCGACGCCATCGATAAGGTCTTCGACGCGATCGAGGCTGCAAGGCGATCGGGCTTCGATCCAATAAAGATCAACGCGGCTGTTATTCGCGGGCATAATGACAACGAATTCGTCGAATTTGCCAGATTTGCTCGTGAATACGACGTTCAAATGCGGTTCATCGAGTTCATGCCGCTCGATTCAGGCCACGAATGGAGCCGTGAAATGGTCGTGCCCGGCCGTGAGATATACGACACGATACACGCTGTTTATCCGCTGAGACCGACCGGCCTGTCACGCGGCTCCGAAACCGCCTGGAAGTACGAATTCGCCGACGGCGCCAAGGGCGGGATCGGGATAATTTCACCAGTGACCGAGATGTTCTGCGGAGCCTGCTCCCGCATCCGCCTCACCGCCGACGGCCAGATCCGTACCTGCTTGTTCTCAACGACTGAACACAATCTTCGCGATTTCGTCCGTAGCGGAGCCAGCCGTGCGGAGATCGTCCGCTTTATTGAGGATGTCGTAATGAAAAAAGAGCCGCGTCATTACATAAATGACGCGGAATTCGTCCCCGCCAGCAGGACGATGAGTTTTATCGGCGGCTAGTCGGTTGGCCCGGTTTTGTATTCTGAGGGTAGTCCGTTGTTAACGACGCTCTTTAGAGCAGTTGTAAATCTATCTAGCTCCTTGGGAGTAGTGTAAGGTCCGGGGGATACGCGAATTGCATTGGTAAATGGAGAGTGACGGCCTGATTTATCCTGAACAAGAATTCCCTTTTCTTTGCGAAGGTATCTGACCAACGCGGCTGATGGGATATCCATAATGGCGAACGAAGCGACGCCAAAAGATCGCTTTGTTTGAGACGGCGTTAATATTTCTATCCGCGAGTCGCCGCTGAGTTTGTCCTGCCAGTTTTTCCCCAGATATCGCATCCGGCTTAACTTGCGCTCCGGGCCGAGCATTTTTTGGAATATAATTGCCTCGCCGACCGACGCATTTGCGGCCATATTGATTGATCCGACCCATTCATATAGGTCCATCGGATACTGTGAGGTGTCCCAAGACGGCGGATGCAGCGGCCACACCTTTCCAACGTGTTCTTTTCTCATTACGAGCACACCGGTAGTCAGCGGCCCGCCCAGCCATTTGTGGAGCGAAGTCGCCAGGAAATCACAGCCGATTCGGTCAAAGTTTACGTTCAACATGCCTACGCTTTGAGCCGCGTCGACGAGAACGGCCACGCCTCGCTCACGCGCCGCTTGGGTCACCTCGGCGACCGGCAGGATTTCACCGGACCAAGCGCTGACGTGTGAAATAAGAAGGAGCTTTGTGCGTGGGCTGATTGCTTGTTTTATCCGACTAACCATTGCGAGCCTGTCTTCGCCAGCAGACGGGACTAGAACAGTCTTTATAACTATCCCTTCGCGTCTGCTACGCTGAAGAATAGTTTCGATCATGTCCGGATACTCATGGTTTGTCACCAATATCTCGTCGCCCGCCGCCAGCGGAAAACCGTGCAGAACTGTATTGAGTCCATACGTGGAGTTTGGCGTCATCGCGAAACGCTCCTCTTGCGTACCGAGCAGTTCGGCCAGATTCTTCCGGATATCTTTGCCGGTATAAGCCAACATTTCACCAAACCGTTCGGCCGGAGCCTGACTCAACCGTCTCGACCTTTTAGCAAACGCCTCGAATACAGGGGTGCTTGTCGGCGATGTGTTGGAGTGATCGAGATCGATAAAATCGGTTGGCGGAACGTAGAAAGACCTTATCTTTCGCCAAAAGGCCTCGTCCTGTGCAATTTCCGCGGGCTCCAGATGTGAGATTTCGCTCACGACATTACCCAGAGCGAGGGATGAACCAGGTATTAAATGGCCCAGTAATCCCACAGCCGCAACGCTTCCAGTGCGCTTAAAAAACTCACGTCTTTCCATATCGATGTCCTCTCAACTCTGGTAGCGTCCCAACATATTCAAGCCCGACTGTTGCTACGAGGTCAAGGTTTTCAGTGGGTGCTATGGCGTCAAATGCCTTCAAGATATGCCGCTTCGCCGTGGAGAGAGCTGTCGAGTCCTTCGGCCTCGCCGGCTTCGTCGACTTTGACGGTGGTCACCCGGTCGATCAGCCAGAGCATCCCGTAGGTAAAGACGAACGCCCAGACGGACGAGAGTAGCACGGCACCGAGCTGTACCAGGAAGAAATGCGTGTTACCGCGAAGCAGGCCATCAGTACCAGCGGGATTGAACAGCGTGGTGGCAAATACTCCGCAAAGAATAATGCCGATGAAGCCGCCCACGCCGTGTACGCCCCAGACATCGAGTGCATCATCCCAGCCCAGCCTATTTTTTAACGCCACGGCGTAAAAGCAAACGACGCCAGCAATGATCCCGATCAAACAGGCCGTTGCCGGTGAGACATAACCGGCGGCCGGTGTAATGGTTGCGAGACCGGCCACTGCCCCAGTAAGCAGGCCGAGAAATTTTGGCTTACGCGTCGTCGCCCAATCCATACATAGCCACGCGATCGCCGCGAAGCTGGCTGACAGATCGGTATTGAGGAATGCGACGGCCGTGACCGAATCGACACGAAACTCGCTGCCCGCATTAAAACCATACCAGCCGAACCAGAGCAGGCCGGTACCAAGTGCCACTAATGGGATCGAATGAGGGCCCGCATCGGCAAATTTACGCTTACCAACATAGAGCACCGACGCCAGCGCGGCGATGCCCGCGATGTTGTGAACAACGATGCCGCCGGCAAAATCGAGCACGCCCCATCCCGCCATTATGCCGCCGCCCCACACCATATGGACAAACGGGAAATAGACGAACATTAGCCAGCCCGTCAAAAAAAGCATATACGCCTTAAACGTCACGCGATTTGTAAACGCCCCGGTGATGAGCGCCGGCGTGATGATGGCAAACATCATCTGATACGCACAGAAAACGATCATCGGGATAGTCGGGTTGATCAGCGACGGCGTGTCGAGTGTAATGCCGTTGAGAAAGGCCCAGTTAAAGTTGCCGAAGATGCCGAAATAGTCCGTACCCGACTTCATGTCGCCGCTAAAGCAGACCGAGAATCCGAACGCCCACCACAAAACGGTCGTCCAACCCATCGACACAAAGCTCTGGATCATTATGGCCAGCACATTCTTGCGGCCGACCAAGCCCCCGTAAAAAAAGGCCAGCCCCGGCGTCATCAGCATGACGAGACTGGTGCAGAGCAGCATAAAAGCGGTATTCCCGGTGTCAATATTTGGCATAAAGATTCTCCATATCAGACCTTTTTTGGCGACGACTTCAGTTCGGTTGTTATGTGCGGAAAATGTAACACTAACCGTTTCACATAGCAAGAAAAAAGGCTTCGTTAGATGACGAAACCTTTCACAAGAAGAATATGTTTTTACCGGCAGTTTTAGCTGATCGACTAATCACCTACTGGACGTTCAGCGTAGATATTCGGTTGCTTGAGCGAGGTTTAATGGTTTTCAGGTACCTCTTTGATATAAAAGGTTAAATTCAAGTTTGTGGCGGAAAATACATCTTCGGAAATATAGACTTTTGCATTGGTAAATCCGCGTTTCTTGATGAGGTACTCGGTAATTACCTTGATAGCCTTTCGCGCCTTTTCCGGACTGTAAGGAGTATTTGGCAAAATCTCGGCGTCTTGCTCGCGCAATGCGGCAAGAATCTTCTCCTTGGACGTGTGTTTCAGACCCGCAAATTTGATCTCGTCGACCAGCGACAATTCCCTCACTTCAAAAAATACCTTCACGCCGCCCCGGACACCTTCTTCGGTCAGAACTCTCGTATTTGTTGGATCAAGGGTACCGAGTTTCAAGAGCGACTGTAAATCTTCTTGTAGTTGTTTCTCATGGTAAGACTGGCCAGGACGGGTCTTGATATGTTTCAGGAGTTCTTCATCCGTCAACCGGCGATTGCCTTGGATATCAACGGATTCAATGGCCCTGCTCGTCTGGGCAAGTACGCCCGGAGCAAAAAGGAGGATCGACAAAAGACCGAGAATAAAAAGGCTAGCGGCTTTCACACGAAAATTATAGTCCAATCATTCAATTGGGCAACAGTTATTTTCTTAAGCGATTACGGACTTGCTCGAGCATATTTGACGCCATTTCATAAAAACCCGGCGAGCAAGTCATAGTACTCCCGCCCATTCGAGATCTCGATCGAGCCGTGAGTGCTCCCTTTGATCGTCTTTGTCACTATTTGATCCGGAGGAAATTGAGCGATCAGAGCTTCGGAATTCGCTCTTGGGATCAGCGAATCGTTTTCAGCAAGAATGACAAGCGTTTTTGCTGTAATGTTCCTGGCCCTCGATACTGAGTCAAACTTGTCCTGCAAGAGCAAAGATATCGGGAAAAATCGGAAGCGTATTTTGGCAACATTTTCGATACTGTCGTAGGGGGTTCCAAGCACTAATTTATCGACCTTGCGCATTGAGGCTAGGTATACTGCGACACCGGTTCCCAAGCTGCGGCCTATAACCGAAACATTAGGATATTTCGCATGAACCAAATCGTAGACCGCGAGAGCGTCTGCAAAGAGGGCCTTTTCCGATGGCGATCCGGTGCTTCCTCCGTATCCGCGATAATTGACCAGATAAAGGTTTTGGTTTGGCAGAGCTTTGGCAAGAGCCCCAAGGCTTAGTCCGACGTCCTGTGCATTCCCACCGAAATAGATGACCGCATTAGGGCTGTCAACAGGTCTTATCCAAATACGCAGCGTCTCACCATCTGTTTCCAAAGAGATACTTTCTGCATCCGAAACATTTGATACAGAAGTTGGGGCGTAGAGCAACGATCTTTGCTTCAAATACAGAAGTGCGCATGCCGATATGTACAGGGCTCCGGCAATAATAAGAACCGCTACAGCTATCCGCGTCACGGATCTGGCTAACGATCTTACAAGAGATCGGGCATTCATTAGACTCAAGTTTGCTTCCTGCCGGCCATATCCAGGCCGACCGCGGCAACGAGGATCGACCCCTTAACGATGTCCTGCATAAAGTCGCGGACACCGAGCAATGACATGCCGTTATCGAGGCTTGCCATGATCAGGGCTCCGAGGCAGGCGCCATAGATGGTGCCGCGTCCGCCCATGAGAGACGCTCCACCGATCACACACGCGGCAATGGCGTCGAGCTCCTTGAGTGTTCCGGCGTCGGGAGTCGCACTGCCGACGCGTCCCGCGGCGATCATCGCGGCGATTCCTGTCAATGCTCCCAGGATCGCGTAAACCTTAAGAATGTTACGTTTATTGTTGATGCCAGATAGTCGGGCCGCATCCGCATTGCCACCGATGGCGTACAGATACCGGCCAAATGTAGTTGAAGTGGTTAGGAAGCCGCCGATCAGGGCGACCGCGACAAAGATCAACACGGGCAATGGCGCACCGACGTTAATGCCGTCTATCTCGTACGAGTTCATGACCCAAATGAACGCGATAATCCCGATAACAGGCAAGATCGTCTTTAACAATTCTCCGGCATAATTTGCTTCGCCGAGGCCATAGTCTTTGACGGACCTCGCCCTGCGAAACGCCATGAACACGACAAACGCGATTGCCAGCGCAGCAATTGCCCAACCGACACGCGTACCAACGTAGCTCTGGCCTATTGCTTTAAAATTTTCATTAGAGATCGGGATCGTATTGCCTCGCAGCAGCCATTTGACCACGCCACGCCACGCCAGCAGCCCGCCGAGTGTCACGATAAATGCCGGAATGTTCAAATACGCAGTCAGGGTCCCATGGAGAACACCGATCGCTACACAAGTCGCAACGGCGAAAGCGATGGCAACGGGTAAACCGAAGTCCGAAGCGGTCAATGTAAATGCGGCAATACCGCTGGCCAGTCCGAGTACGGAACCGACCGAAAGATCGATATTGCCCGAGACGATAACCATCAGCATGCCAACGGCAAGGATGGCCGTTACTGAAACCTGCGTCATTAGATTTGAGAGGTTCCTCGGCGTCAAAAAGATCGAGTCGGTCGCCCAGTGAAAATAGACCCAGATCAGCCCGAGCACGGCGATCATTATGTACGCCCGAAGCGACGCCTTTGTAATTCGTGACTTATTCGTTACGTCCATGATTCCTAACTCTTCTTTGATTCTCCGTATTCAGCGAAAATCTCTGCAAACCTGCGTTTAAACTTTCTCGAACGCCGTCCAACCTAATTTTCAACTCGTCCGCTTGACTTGGATTCTATCCGAGACGATTTCAACGCAGAGATAGCAGAGGCGGACGCAGAGTTTTGGGAGTTCATTCTCGATAATTCAATACTCTTCTCCGAACTCCGTCTTTTAGCAGCAAAACATTGAAGTTGATCAAAAGCCCAACTTGCCAACCGCCTAAACTCAGATACGTAACCAACTGAGCCTCATGAATTGGGGCTATGGCATCGATTGATTTCAATTCCAAAACGACAAGTCCTTCCACCAAAAAATCCACCCGATAACCGCATTCCAACTTTACGCCCTTGTACTCGACAGGTATCGGTTTCTCACGTTCATATGCAATCCCTCTAATCAAGAATTCCTGCGACAGGCATTCGCGATAGGCTCTTTCGAGCAAGCCCGGACCAAGTTTACGGTGAACCTCGATTGCCGCTCCGATAATACCTTCGGTAATTCCGTTGTGATCTACTTTTTCCACAACTTTACACTTCTCCGCTCTTACTCTCAGTTTCTCTGCGAAAAACTCTGCGAACTCTGCGTTGAATTAACCTTGAAGAGCATTCAACACCGAGTTCTCTGGAACGGACGCTGAGAAAGGGAGAATTAGAAATCACCTACACGTGTCCGGTCGCGGCTGCCATCACCTTTTCCGATGTTGCTTCGGATCGCGTAAATTCTCCAGTGACGCGACCCTCGTGGAGTACTATCACTCGGTCGGAAAGCCCTAGAACCTCGGGTAATTCGCTCGAGACGAGCACTATTGCCAAGCCCTCTTTGGCAAGCCGGTTTATATCGGCGTAGATTTCCTGCTTGGCGCCGACATCGATGCCGCGCGTCGGTTCATCGAGAAATAGTATCTTCGGCTCCGTCAATAGCCATTTTCCGAGCACGACCTTTTGCTGATTTCCGCCGGAAAGTGTGCCTGTAACTGTCATAGGCGAGTTGGCTTTGATCCGAAGCGATCGCATTGCTCCCTCAGCCGCCCTCGATTCGCGTCCGCGGTCGGTCACAAATCGGCCCGAGATCTTTTTGAGACACGCGAGCGTCATGTTGTCGAGGATAGTTTGTTCCAGGATCAGTCCGTATCGTTTACGGTCCTCTGTCACAAACCCTATCCGGTTACGTATCGCGTCGGATGTCGAATGGACGTGAACAGGAATACCATCAACCCGGATCTTGCGTGAATACTTGCCGAGCCAGGCACCAAAAACCGCCGTCAATAGCTCTGAACGGCCCGCGCCCATTAAGCCCGCGATCCCGAGCACTTCGCCGCGCTTGACGCTGAACGACACATTGTCGACCAGCTTTTTGTCCGGAATGTCTGCCGAGTAAACATTAAGGCCAGCAACCTCGAGGGCGGTAGAACCGAATTCGTGATCCGGCACCGGGAAAATATCGCCGACGTCCCGGCCGACCATTGCCGAAATGACGTCTTCCTTAGTGAGATCGGCGGCGGCATGCGTACCAACTGTACGACCGTCGCGGAGCACCGTGATCCGGTCGCTCATACGGAAAACTTCGTTTAATTTGTGCGAGATATAGATCATCCCGACGCCGCGTTCCTTCAGTTTTGCAAGGATGCTAAAAAGCGTCTCGACCTCGGATTCGGTCAATGCCGCGGTGGGCTCATCCAATACCAAAAAGCGGGCATTTTTCGACAGAGCCTTGGCAATTTCAACAAGCTGCTGCTGGCCGATACCGAGTCTGCCGGCCTGAGTGCGCGGGTCGATATCCAGGTGGAGATCATGTAGCAGTTTTGTCGCCTTGTGATATAACTCGGACCAGTTGATGACGCCGAACTTTGCCGGTTCCTGTCCCAGAAAGATGTTTTCGCCAACGGTAAGTTCCTTGACAAGCGAAAGCTCCTGAAAGATGATCGCGACACCCGCCTTTTCCGAATCGCGGATCGTCCTGAAATCACGAACAGCGTCATCGATGAGGATATCGCCTTCATAAGTACCGGTGGAATACACGCCCGAAAGTACCTTCATCAAAGTCGATTTGCCAGCACCGTTCTCCCCGACAAGTGAATGAAATTCACCGGCGTCGAGCGTAAAACTCACACCGTCAAGCGCCCGCACGCCGGGAAACTCCTTGACGATGTTCTTCATCTCGAGAAGAGGCATATCGGTTTATACTCGCTTCAGTTCGGCGAGACGCATGGCATTTCGGATCTCCGGATTCTCCATAAACCAGAACCAGATCTTACCGGTGCGCAAATTTTCGGCGCTTAACAAAGTGATACCTAAATCTATACCAATAACGTCCCGATTTATCCAATCGTTGTGAGGGTTAAACGCATCCACGAAACCATAACGTCCGTATATCTTATCGCCGAAACGCAACTTCATTTCTTTTAGCGCGGCGAGCGAAATGTCGGGCGTAAACATCAGCGACCCGGCAGGTGCACACGGCACGACGGTACCGTCGGTCGCCTCGTGACGCGGCGGCGCTCCCCATGCCACATAGCCACCCGCATAATCCGATGCCGTCAGCCCCCAGATGTTAGCCGAATACTTCGTAAATTCCTTTCTCAGGACGTCTATGAAAAACTGCCGCTGTGCCCGCGTCGCATTAACGGAATTTTCATAATAGTCGACGTGCGGTGAGCGAGTCTCGCGTCGTCCGCGAAAATCAACCCATGCGTGCGAATATTGATGGATAAAAAGCGGTGAAACCGCAGCGAGATAACGATAACCACCGTAGTTCTTCCACGTCCGTTCCCACGTATACCACGATGCCGCCGGGATCGAGTGTGTTGGCGAGCCTATCGCCAGCAAATACAAGATCATTTGCTCGCTATAGTCGTGCCACCTGTTCGGGATCCAGCCGCTTTCGGGCCGCCAGCCGTGGGAAAGCAAAAACGGATCACCGTTCAACATCCATTTGAAATCGACGCGTCGATAGATCTGATCGGCTTGCTTTACGATCTTCGGATCGTCGGAGAAGCACTGTTTGACAGTCAAAACGCCGCCCAAGAGCAGCGCCGTATCGATCGAAGATATCTCGCTGTTCCAGCGTCGCTCGCCGGTGACAGCATCCATCCAGTGGTAAAACCAGCCGTTTTTTTGAAATGCTCGGTCGGCAAAAAAATCGAGAGTGTTTCGTGTGCGTTCAAGTGCCTCAGCCCGCTTCACCCAGCCGCGTTCGGCTGCGACGCACATCCCGCTCAAACCGAATCCCGTCGCGGCAATGCTCGCAACCCGATAGTGCGACTCACCTTCCTGCGGGGGTGTCCCATCCGTGCGGGAACGGTCAAGAGTTAGTCCCGTCCTCGGGTCGGACTGTTCCCAGAAAAATTGAAAGCTTCGCTTATCCAGATCTTCTAAAAACGCGTCGTCCTCGGTTGAGATATTTGCGGCCGGAATGGGCTTAACCGGAGCATCGTCCTGGCGTACATCCACACCGACATTCTTGTACTCTCTCTTTTCCGGTGATAGTGAACCGACTGTAAAAGTACTCTCGATTCCGCCATCGGAACTGTTACCAACGAAAATTCTAAATTCGCCGGGTTCGATCGTGAATTTCATATCGCGGTCGAACGAGCCAATTTCCTTTGGCGACAATACAAACTCTATGCGGCGTTTCTCTCCGGGTCGGAGCGTAACTCGGTTAAACCCCTTTAGTTCGCGGACCGGACGTGACACGCTCGACGCGACGTCCCGTATGTAAAGTTGAACAACCTCATCGCCTTCCCTCTTGCCAGTGTTTTCGATCTCGACGTTTACTTTGAGACTTTCGGTGGGTGCGATCAAAGATTTGCTAAGCTGCAGGTCGCTGATGCGAAATTGCGTATAGCTCAGCCCGTATCCGAACGGGTAGAGCGGTGTGTTTGCAACGTCGACGTACTTTGACGTGTAACGGTTTTCCGGTTCGAGAGGCCGACCAGTGGATTTGTGGTCGTAATAGATCGGGATCTGCCCGACGGATCGAGGAAACGTAACAGGTAGCTTGCCGCCGGGATTGGCGTCGCCGAACAAAACGTCAGCCACTGCCGCGCCGCCCATCGTGCCGGAATGCCATGTCTCCAATATCGCCGGCGAGTTTTCGTCGAGCCAATTGATCGTTAGCGGACGTCCGTTCTTAAGAACGACCGCGTACGGTTTGCCGGACGCGTGGATCGCCTTGACCAGATCGAGTTGTTTTCCCGGAAGATCGATGTTTGACCGCGATGCTGCCTCGCCACTGATGTCTCGCGTCTCTCCAACGACGATGATAGTGAATTCAGAGTCCTTTGCGGCATCAACCGCTTTGTCAAAATCCTTGTCGCTGTCGCAGGCCAATTCGCACCCCTTTTCGAAACGTATCTTGGTTTCAGACCCAACCTTTTGCTGAATGCCTTCGAGTATCGTTACGGAATCCTCGGGCTTAGCGTCACCCGCCCACCAATCAAGAGTATTGGCCTTGTCCGCGGCAAGGGCTCCAACGACTGCGAGGCGTTTCAGGCTTTTGCTGATCGGCAGGGTTTCGCGGACGTTCTTAAGCAGCACGAACGATCTTGCGGCGGCAACGCGGGCGGCCTGCATGAACTCCGGCTTTTTCAGTGTTGCTTTCTCAAGAGTCTCGTCGACGAACGGCCGTTCAAATAGTCCAAGCCGAAATTTTGCACGAAGTACATTTCTGACAGCATTGTCGATGGTTTTTATCGACACCTTACCGCTTTTGACCAGGGCCTCGCCGTTTTGGTTGTAGGTGCGGCTGACCATTTCCATGTCGGTGCCGGCGTTCAGCGCGTACATCGCCGCTTCCTTTTCATTAGCAGCGAGGCCGTGCGCGATGAGTTCCTTGACGGACGTGTAGTCGCTGACGACGAGTCCGTCGAACTTCCATTCGTTTCGGAGAACCTGTCGAAGTAAAAACGGATTTGCCGTGGAGGGAAGGCCATTCAGGTCGTCGAAAGCAGTCATAAAGCTGCCGACGCCTGCGTCTTTGGCGGCTTTGAACGGCGGAAGATAAACACTTCTTAGCGTCCGTTCGCTCATGTCGACCGTATTGTAATCGCGTCCGCCCTCCGCCGCTCCGTATGCGGCAAAATGCTTGGCACACGCCATTATTTTATCCTGGCGGGACAAATCGTTTCCCTGAAAGCCCCTGACCTGAGCCTTTGCCATCAAAGAACCGAGAAAAGGGTCCTCGCCGGCGCCTTCCATTATCCGTCCCCACCGCGGGTCGCGTGCGATGTCGACCATCGGCGCAAACGTCCAGTGGAGCCCGACGCTTCGGGATTCTGCCGCTGCTATCGCGGCAGCCTGTTCGACCATCGTCGGGTCCCAACTCGCCGCCATCCCGAGCGGTATGGGAAAAAGCGTCCGGTAGCCGTGAATAACGTCAAATCCAAACAGAACCGGTATTTTGAGCCGCGACTGCAGGGCCGCTCGCTGTAGATCATTTGTGTTTTTGGCACCGCGAACGTTGAGGGTAGACCCAAGCAGCCCTTTTTTTGCCAGTTCGAACTGGTCCGGACGGGCAAAACCCTGGTAATCGCCGTCAAGCTGCTGAAGTTGGCCAAGCTTTTCGGCAAGGGTCATCTTTGCGAGCAGCAGGTCGATCTTTCTCTCGACGACTAAATTGTTTTGAGCGAAGGCCGGGAAGACGAACAGAAGGATCGCCAATACCGCGAATTTCTTAATTTTGCATGGCAAGAACATTACTCGCATTATTGTCCATTAAACCGTGGAGTTAAAAGACGGGGGCGCTTCCGGAGACAGCTCTTCCGCCCCGCCGGATGAAACAAAAATCCATCCGACGGAGCAGTTCATCAGGGAGCAGCCTTAGAAGCTGAATCGAATCTGAAATTCGCCAACCCTGCCGGATAATGCCGAGGTTGCCGTTCCGAACTGGGTCAACTGGACTCTGGTCGGATCGGAATTGGAATTGAACGGCGCAAGATTCAAAGTGTTCAGGATGTTAAAGAAATTGAATCGCAAGTCGATGTTCGCGTTCTCACCCAAAAATCCCCAGTTTCCCAGGCCAAATTTCTTCGCAAAGGCCATGTCGAGAGCGGCATACTTGGGGCCCCGGAAGCTGTTGCGGCCGACCGCAGGAAGATTCTGGAACGGATTCGACGAGACAAACGCGGTACCGAAGATGGACGTTCCCGGAACTCCGAAAATACCACCGGGCCGCAGGAAATTATCGTTCGTATTACTTGCGGGCTTGGTCCCGTTATATGAGGTGGGCCTCGGATCGCAGAATCCTGCACTGCTGCTGGTAGTCCCATTCAGACAGCCGAATATTTTCGGCGTCCACGGAAATCCTGTGTTGGCTGAGGCGATCGCACTTACCTGCCATCCACCGAGGATCTTGCCGGCCACAGTTTTTTGACCGGTGAAAAAAGGCAGGTCCCAGGTTCCGGCCGCAACAAAACTGTGCTTTACGTCAAAGTCCGATGGCCCGCGTTCCTGACGCTGATCGACCGGGAAACTCTGATTGGTACATGCACAAGGAGCTTCAAACGACGAGGTATCAAGGCTCTTGGCCCAACGATAGTTCGTATCGAATGAAAACTGTTTTAGGAACCGCCCATGGAGCCGGGCGATCATCGCATTGTAGTTCGAATTGACGTCCGGGCTCGCAAAGTAGGCCGCGTTTATATGCGGGTTTGTCGTTGTGGTTATCTGGAGCGGAAGGATCCTGACAAAATGACGGCCCTGGCTCCCCTGATAGCTAAGTGTCGCAACTAGACTGGCTGGAAGTTGATATTCGGCTTCCAGCGAGTATCGCAAAACGCGAGCGGTCGGCAGCTTTTGCGGTGAGCCGTATATTTCGACTCCGCCGATATTCGGCAAGCCGGTTGTGGCATTTGC
This sequence comes from Pyrinomonadales bacterium, assembly GCA_038245555.1. GTDB lineage: Bacteria > Acidobacteriota > Blastocatellia > Pyrinomonadales > Pyrinomonadaceae > OLB17. Next base: position 60,745 of record JBBRSH010000008.1, read on the forward strand.
CCCGCCGCCGAGCAGAGGGTTTGCCGGGTAACCAAAAATAGTGCCGTCGGTGCTTCCGACAAATGTTATTTGTCCTCCGACGAACGGACTGCCGAATTCAGTAGCAGCTGTGCCGCAGCAGATGCCGAAATTTGCACCATTCGGCGGGTTTCTTCGGGCATTAGCGAGCAACGCATTTGCTAGACGGTCGTAACCCATTCCGCCGCCGCCGCGAAAGACGAGCTTATTGGAAAACATCTTCGGGTTCCAGGCAAATCCGATCTGCGGACCGAAATTATTGAAGTTGCTCTTGTACAGTTGTTTAGCAGTGGTTATCTTTGCCCCGGCTAAACCACCACTCGAATCGAGCAGAAGATTACCAATAACCCCATTCGACGCTGTGACCGGCGACATGTAATCCCATCTCAAACCAAGATTGAGCGTCAAATTGGGCCGGACCTTCCAGTCGTCCTGAACAAAGAAAGCGACTTCGCTGGTTGTGAACTTCGTGTTGTTGGCAGCCGGTTTACCCTGAAGGGTGGCTGATATCTGTTCAAAGATCGGTGTGCCGTTTGCAAGGTTCCAAAGCGTATGCATCGAATACAAGGGCCGTGCTCCTCCGACTTCGCCGTTGCTGTTGAGGTCGCGGCGATATTCGGCACCGAACTTGAGCACGTGGTTGCCGGTAATATTTACAAGGGTGTCGCGGAAATCAAGCTGTTTTTCGTTGATAATGCCTGGTGTGTTCA
>JBBRSH010000009.1:0-61384 GCA_038245555.1 Pyrinomonadales bacterium
CACTATGTCATACAATTCACCAAAAAAGAGGACATTTCTAATAAGTTATAATAGAGGTCATTTCTAAAGAGTTCTGACATGAGATTTCGATCAAAAACGTAGTGTTTGCACTCCCTGCGGCGATATCCGACAATAATACCATTCGGAGGAAATCTATCTATGACGATGATCAAGGCAGTCGAACCGCAAGAATGGTCAGCTTTCTTAAACGCTTTTTCGGAGCGCAATCACGGACGGCGGGCTAGATTTGAGATATTCAGTCACGGCGACTTTTCGGAAGAGGAGCAGGAAGCCTATTTTACCAGCGCCTCGATCGAGGGCCAGGTCGTGACGGTCAAGCGGCACTATAAAAAACACGATCAGGAAACGACGATGACCGACAAACTGGAAAATATTCGCGGCGTCTCGGTCCAATACGACACCGACAACAGCGAGGACATGCTCGAGTTTACGAATGATAAAAATGAGCTGACCACGCTCCATTTCGAATCGCTTGTTGACGGTGATTCTTAATTCATAAATTCTCAAGCAACACGTAACCCAAGTTTGTATATGCACAGCCGATCCTGATCGTTCAACGAGGCTTGGCGCCATCTTTGCCCAGCGTCTGCTCAAACCACGCGACCATCAAGGCACTTGCGCGTTTGGCGTCTTCACCCTGAAAGCCATGATCTGCTCCCGGGATAGTGACGAAATCAGTTTTTACGCGGTTCTTCTTGAATGCCTCATAGATCGTCTGGCTATTGATGATCGGAACGAGCGAATCTTTGTCGCCGTGAACGAGCAGCGTCGGCGGATCATCCGGCGTCACAAAAGCGATAGGCGAATAGTCTGCGGCTTTCTCTTTCTCGAAGTTGAGCGCCGGGAAACGTGAACCGACGCTGCCGTCATTCGGCGCGTTAAGGCCGCGTACGATCGGGCGCAGATCTACAGGCGGGAAATAAGCCACGACCGAAGCGACACGGTCGCTCTCCTTCATAAAATCCTCTTTCGCGTTTTTGTCGCCATTGTCTGAAGCCGTTCCGATCATCAAGGAAAGATGACCGCCCGCGCTACCGCCAAACACGCCGAGTCGATTCGGGTCAATGCTCCATTGTTTGGCATTGAAGCGAATGAAACGTATTGCACGCCGCACATCCGCGACGATCTCGGGAATCAGATATTTCGGACTGCCGCCATGCCGCAGGGCAATGACCGTAAATCCTTTGTCGAGGAGATCTTTGAATCGATCGGCCATCTGCTGCGGCGGGCTGTAGTTTGAAACCCAACCCCCGCTGACCATAAAAACCACTGCCGCTCCATTGGCATTGGCTTTAGGCTTAATAACATCAAAGGTCAGAGCCATGCCGTCCTTATGCCCGTAAACGACATCCGGAACGATGTCGACTTTGGATGGGGCCTGGGCTCTGGCAAGTGTGGCAAAGCAAACGGACAGCAGCAACACCGACAGAATTGAGCGCGTGATTCTTTGCATTTCTCTCTCCCTCGAAAATTTGATGTGGCGATACATTAGCACGAAACGGCTGCACACCGCACGCAGCGATCAGGCTCTTGCCGCACAGTTCTAAACCGCAGCGGTTCGTCCCAGGACCAGCTCCCTGACTGCGTCAACATACAAATTATGCTCATGTTCAAGGATCCGCTCGGCGAGCGTCGCGGCAGTGTCGTCGTCATTTACCGCGACTTCACGCTGGAGAATTACCGGGCCGTGATCGAGCAATTCGTCGACGTAATGAACCGTGCAGCCGGTGACTTTCACACCTGCCTCAAAAGCCTGTTTCTGTGCGTCAAGCCCTGGAAAGTTTGGCAGCAAGCTCGGGTGAATATTGATGATCCGCTCAGGAAACGCGCGTACAAACTCCGCTGACAGCAGCCGCATATAACCCGCAAGACAGACCAGCTCGACGCGGCGTTTCCTTAGCTCGCTAACGATCTCGGCATCGTGTTCTTCACGCGTCCGGCCATTTCTCTCGATGACAACGGTTTCAACCCCGCGTGACCGAGCTTTCTCCAAGCCCGCCGCGTCGGCTTTGTCGCTGATCACAACGGCAATCTTTGCGCCATGGATCTCTCGACTCGCGACCGCATCGACGATGGCGACCATATTTGAGCCACGGCCCGAAATGAGAATTCCAATGATCATTTACAAGAACTTCAACACTTCATAGGAGTTGGCGTCAAAGATTACATCTGCATTTTTTGGATCTTGCACGTACTCAACGTGTGTTAACAGCCTCGCTTCATTTACCTTGGTCAGGCCGACTTGAAACCCGGGCAGGGTGGCCTCGGCGATCAGCCACTGCTTGTCATTCCACAAAAAATCAAGCTTGTTCTCATTTGAATAATTGCCCTGCGGCACCGCGACCGTTATGTGCCGCGGACAATAAAGTAGGAGGTATGGCTCGCCGATCTGTTCCAGCAGCGACGCGAGCAGAATGGTCTTGTTGCTGCAGTCACCGTTGCGGGTCATCAGCGTCTCGTCCGCCCGCTTGAGCGTTTCGCGGCGGCTCATTGCCTCGGTATAACTGTATTCGATCTCGGCGGAGACAAAATCGACGAGCTTTTGCACCCTCGCTTCGCGGTCGGGCCCGGCATTCTTCAAAATATCGTCGGCCAGCCGCTTGAGCGAGGGTTCACCGGGTTTGGCAACCATTATTCCGTGGTTTGCAAAAACCATCGTCGGCTTAAAGCTTCGCTCCGGCACCTGCGTGATCATCCGGCCGCCGTAGACCTGCGAGTTGTTTGTAAGGTCTTTGATCTCAGCGAGATTCGGTTTGTAGTTTACTTCGGTATAAGGAAAACTGAGGTTCTGTCGCGGATCGATCCGTATATTGGCAAGGTTCGTCCGGAAGAAATGTCCTATGCCCGGTGAGATCGGCGGATGGTAATCGCCGAGCCAGATCTCGCCGTTCTTTTCGTTGCCAAGATCTATCTTGGTGATGTCGTAGAAATTCTTCGTGATAAAGTCAGCAAATTCCTGGTCCGGTGCCTGCGGGTAGGTAAAAAAAGCTTCATCATTGACCTTGATGTAACGTTCCAGCCGGCCCTTTCCCAACACTTGGCTCCTAAACTCCTGGCCCGAAAATGTCTGGTAATCGAGGAGCATTACCGTAGTATTTCGCACATCATCGGTAAGTATGTCATCCGCCGTCGGCCCGACAGGTATGCTGTATAAATAAACGACGTACGCCGACCCGCTAAGCAACAAAAGGGCAACAAACCCGATGATCCAAGGCTTCGGATTGATGTTTCGTTTAGTGTGGGATTCGAACAGATCGCCTGACGCCATACATATTCCTCATGCGTATTTTGGCATTGCAACCGTGTAAGTACAACATTTTTCTCGGCTACTGTACCAAGTTGTCTGCCTTTTAAGGCCTTTCCACCTTTTGGAAATACAATCTTGCTTTCGACCGAATAATGAATTGTGGTATTTTGAAAAAATGCCTATCAAAACTACCGTCCGTGCTGCCAAAAAAGACCTATGGTCACTGCTCAATGCTGTTTCAGATGACGACGAAATCGTCGTTATCAGGCGCCGCCGAAAAGAGGCCGTCGTTCTGCTCAGATCGTCGGAACTTTTCCGTCTTCAGCACTCGATTCACCATTTGCGTTCCCCGAGAAATCGCACAGAAGTTGACGGCCGCTCTCAATAAAGCCTTGGAAAGATAGTTATTGAAATAAGTTCACATCTTTGTTAACTTTGTATGCGAGAAGTGATCTTTTACAAATTGCCGAATGGAACTTGCCCGGTCGAGGATTTTCTCGACTCGCTAAGCGCTAAGCAAGCCGACAAGATAACCTGGGTTTTGAGCTTGGTAGAAGATCTGCAACTGGTACCGAGGCAGTACTTCAAAAAACTGGTGGGCACCGAGGGCATTTGGGAAGTCAGGATCGAATTTGGAAGCGACATATTCCGCCTACTTGGCTTTTTCGACAAAGGCAGTCTTGTCGTCCTTACAAATGGATTTACAAAGAAAACGCAAAAGACTTCGGCAAATGAAATTGCTCTGGCGGAAAAGCGTAAGAAAGAATATTTATCCAGAAAGAAATGAGTGACTTAAAGAAATACATTGAAAAGAGAAAAAAAGTCGACCCTGACTTTGCCGACGGCTACGATGAAGGCTACGAAAACTTCAAAATAGGCGTCCTGCTACAGTTATCTCGAGAACAAGCCGAACTGACCCAGGAAGAGGTCGCCCAAAAAATGGGAACCAAAAAGAGCGCCATCTCACGCATCGAAAACCACGCCGACAATATTACGCTCTCAACCTTGCGCAAGTATGCAAAGGCTTTGGGTAAGAAGGTTCATTTTGAGATCGTCTGACCTTTTGTTGAAAATGAAAACAACTAAGCGTATTATCAACGGCAATCGGTGTTAACAAGTAGTTAGGCCGATGGCAGCAGGTTGATCGTGGGGAGCGCGGAGGAGACTGATGCGGGGCATTGTGATTTGGGGATTGGCATGCTTGCTGAGCGTCTCAGCCTGTCGACCTGCGGCTCCCGCTCCAACTAGCCCCCTGTCTGCGGCGGATGTTGCCGCGATCCGCGCAACATCGGAGAAGTGGATGGCTGCGGCCCGGCAAGGGCACTGGGAAGAGGTCGCCTCGACTTACAGCGACGATGCGGTCGTATGGTTTCCTGATCGGACGGTCGTGGGCCGCCAAGCGATCCTCACGGACTTTCAGCACGCAGAACCGTTCAGCACCATGGAGCTCTTCATCACGGAGATCGAAGGATGTGGCGATCTCGCGTTTGTGTCAGGCTACTCAACTGTCGTGCGTGACGGCGTAACGATACGCCAAGGAAAGTACGTGGACATCCGCAAGCGCCAGCCAGATGGTTCCTGGCTCTTCTATCGGGACATGGTAAACACCCCGGACAAGTAGGTGGCTTGTTGGACACGCCGCCGCCGGAAACGCAACCGCGGTCGAAAGGGAAAGTCCATGAAACAGTATCGAACCATCGCCATCCTCGTGGTTTCTTTATCGTGTTTTGCCTTCGGGCAGAGTCAACCGGGAATCCCCACATCCTCGGCCTCGTTATCTCATAGCAATTCCACGGAAGGCGACCCATTTGTGGTTTGGACTCGGGAGCACGACGTAAGCGTTTCGACCACGGAGTTAGGACATGAGTTTGGTGATCTGCAACCATTGAAAGATTTGGTCGGGTCTGCACGAGTTGTCGCGCTAGGTGAGAGCGGTCATGAGATTCATGAGTTTCTTGCGTTTCGGAATCGGCTACTCGAGTTCCTCGTGCGGGAATCCGGGTTTACCGCGCTCGCTGCAGAAACAGGATTCTCCGAAGGAATACAGGTCGATGATTACATACAAGGCGGAAGTGCGGATAAGGCAGTTGTTGCGGCAAACGTTTTCAGTTGGTCGGCTCCAAAGGCTTTTGAGGAAAACCTCCAATTGATCGAATGGATGCGAGACTACAACGCACATGTGGCAGCCGATCGAAGGATCCGGTTCTACGGCATTGATCTTACGGGTGGACGGGATAGTGATTTCATCGAATCCAGGCTGGCACTTGACGCATCCCTTGCCTACCTCGATCGCGTCGATGTTGCCCTGGCGCGGCAGTTGCGGAGTCGGTTGGAACCATTTCTAGCGAAATTCAACGATATCTCTTATCCCAGTCTCTCCATCGCCGAGCGAAGCAGTTTGACCGCCACAATTGCGGAGATCGTTAGTATCTTCAAGCGCCGCCGTATCGATTTCTTGCAGCAAACGACAGAACTCGAATATGCTCGTGCCTACCGCCAGGCCGTTGTCGCGGAGAATCTAGATGCTTACTTCCGAAATTCGCCTGACGTCAAAGCCCGCGGGCGAGACTATAGAGATACTCAGATGGTTCGCGACGCGGCGATGGCTGACAATCTCCGCTGGGCTTTGGACCGCGAAGGTCCGAGGGGACGCGTACTCCTTTACGCTCATAACTGGCACGTCAAGAAAAGTCCGGCACAGAATGAGGCATATCCCGAGGCCTTTCCGGGGAAACCAACCACGCCGATGGGACAGTACCTGTATTCATTTTTGGGAGACCAGATGAGGGTAATCGGATTTACGTTTGAGCGAGGTGTTGACGGATTAAAGGTGGAGGGAAAATGGCCGTTGGCAGCGCTTGACCCGGAAAGCATCGATGCGGCCCTAGCTCGAGTCGGGCTGCCTTTATTCGTCGTCGATCTTCGCTCTGCCCCGAAGGTGGGACCAATTGCGGACTGGCTGAATCGTGGTAGGAAAATTCGAATGAATGATCGCTACGGAGAATTAAAGCCACTTGATGCTTTTGATGCGCTGGTGTTCGTTAAAACGATCAGCGCTATCCGCGACATCCATTCGTCAACAAAGGCTGCCAAATAATACTTCTGTCTCTGTAGTGTTTTCGAATGCCAATGCGGCCCAACAATGCACTGTAGTCCGACGAGTAGAGCGTCGCGATCAACTTTCCCGTACTACTTCGTTAGACGATCGCAACAGCAGCACCATCGTCCACCTTTACATAGCCGATGTTAAAAGCCGTGAGATGCGCTTGAACGGTTTCGGCCTCGGTTGCGGAACAAATAACCACCATCCCGATCCCCATGTTAAACGTGCGGAACATCTCTTTTTCATCGACGTTGCCGAGACGCTGCATCAGGCCGAAGATGGGGAGTTCGGGCCAGGTGCCGCGATTTATTTCGACGGAGACGCCGTCGGGCAGGATGCGGGGAATGTTTTCGAGGAAGCCGCCGCCGATGATATGGACGAGGCCTTTGATGACGCCGGTGTCGAGAAGGCCTTCGAGTGGGCGGAGGAAGCTGGCGTGAGCTGCGAGCAGAGTTAGTTCGCTTTTGCGGGGAGTAGTCGGGCGAGACACCTAAATACTCCCGTCTTACGGAAGCGGTAAGATCGATTTTTCTTCGTCGCTTCCAAACGAACGAATGATACCGATGGAGTTGATGAGCAGAGCAACAACGTCACCCGTTTTGCAGTTCCCTAGCCTTATCCAGATAATTTTTGGAGGATGCCCAAGCAAAATGCTCCTTTGTTCAAAATCGTCATCCTTTGTGACGATGGCAAATCCGTGTTTTTGGGCGTGAAGCCAAATATCCTGATCCGAGGTTGTTTCAGTTAGCACTGACGCGATATGGCAACTATCGGGATATAATTCCTCGATCTGACTGACTATCTTTCGTGAGAGATTTTGATCAAGCAATAATTTCATATTGCTGAGCAACGGCTAATTGACGTTCGCGATTTGCGGCAAATGTAAGAGATGCCCGAATATCTTCGTGAGTAAGCTCAGGAAAATCGACCAGAATCTCTTCTTCGCTCATTCCACCCGCGAGGTATTCAAGAATGTCCTGGACCGTTATGCGCATACCCCGAATACACGGCTTTCCACTTCGTTTTCCAGGTTCGATCGTAATGATGTCGCGATAATCCATATCCTAATATTACACCAGGTTAACCGTCGATTCACTGATTTTATTAGTGACGTTGCCGATAAAATAACATTCAGGGATCTGCGCCTTAAGGCTCTCACAATCAATGCCGCTGCAAATCACCACCATCCCGATTCCCATATTAAAAGTCCGAAACATCTCTTTTTCATCAACATTTCCGAGCCTTTGCATAATGCCGAAGATGGGAAGTTCGGGCCAGGTGCCGCGGTTTATTTCGACGGAGACGCCGTCGGGTAAAATGCGCGGGATGTTTTCGAGGAAGCCGCCGCCGGTGATGTGGACGAGGCCTTTGATGACGCCGGTGTCGAGAAGACCTTCGAGCGGGCGGAGGAAGCTGGCGTGAGTTGCGAGCAAGGCCTCACCGACGGTCGAGCGGAGTTCTTCGATGAAATCATCAGGCTTGTAGCCGGCGACCTCGAAAAACAGTTTGCGTGCGAGCGAATAGCCATTTGTTTGCAGTCCAGTCGACGGAATTCCGAGAACGACATCGCCGGGAATGATCCGCTTGCCGTCGATCACCTTTGGCTTGTCGACGACGCCGACAATAAATCCGGCTAGATCGTATTCGCCGTCGGCATACATCGAGGGCATCTCGGCCGTCTCGCCGCCAAGCAGGACGCAGCCGTTCTCGCGGCAAGCGCGGGCCATGCCTTCGATGACCGAGGCCGTCACGTCGGGTTCGAGTTTTCCGGTCGCAAAATAATCGAGGAAAAACAGCGGCCGCGCGCCCTGCACCAAAATGTCGTTGACGCAATGATTGACCAGATCGGCACCGACAGTGTTATGAATACCGGTCTCAAACGCGATCTTCAACTTCGTCCCGACGCCGTCCGCCGACGCGACAAGGATCGGCTCCGACATTTGTGGAAAAGCCCCGGCAAACATCCCGCCAAAGCTCCCGATCTCCGTCAGCGTTCGCTCGTTAAATGTGCTCCGCGCGTACTCGCGGATCTTCGCGACCGCGAGGTTAGCGTTGTCGATCGAGACGCCGGCATCCGCGTATGAAATTGATTGGGCCATAAAATATTAATTGTCGCGAACAATGCCAAATTCGCGCATCAGTATCGCATCAAAATCCTTTGCGGATCCGACCGCAATCTCAGTCTTGTTGCCATTCGAAGTAATAACAAATTTTTTGTCGGTCAGCGTCTTGCGACCGTCCGCGGTCAATATCGAACAGATCCTTCCTTTCGTAAAATGCGAGTCCGGAGATTGCTGGTGAAACTCACACATGTCGGCAAACTCGGCGAGGCTGTGTCCATTTCGTCCGAACATGCATTCGGGTAACCACTTGTCACCAGCCTTTTTCTCAACCTCAAAAGCTCCGTGTTCGGTCAGTCTTACAAAAAATGTGCCCTCCCGATCTTCCTGCTCGCCGGACGGGTCGATCAGCAGTGGTTCGGCAACAAAATCGCCGAAACCGACATCGGCAAGATATTCCTCGTTGTTTATCACGACCACGACCGCCACATGGTCGAATTCCGGTCCGTAACCGTTCTCGGAGCCATAAACCCTTCCCGAAACAAGTCGCGTCCGGTACCCGAGACAGGTGAGCAGTTCGTTGAACAGCCCGTTCAGCTCATAACAAAATCCGCCGCGCTTTCTTTCAACGATCTTGTCGTAAAACCTTTCCGTATCCAGAACGATCGGGTGTTCCCAGTGAATATCAAGATTTTCAAACGGCACGTGCAAGAGATGCTCTCGCTGCAGCCGACGCAACGTATCAACATCGCACAAGATGTCGTGCCGGCTGAGACCGATCCGCGACAGATAGTGTTCAATGTTCACTTTGCCGCGACCTTCCATTCCAAGCCTTTTACGCTCGCGCATGTTGGCCGGCCAGTTCGGTCGATACCCAGATATTCGACGAACAAAAGCGATCCTTCTTTCAAAATAGCCTCTTCGATCTGCGTCGGTGTTATGCTCATCAGCGAGATCTTGGCCCGGCGTGAACAGTCCGTAAGATGCTGTCCGGCCGTTTGGCCGGAGTTGACGTAGATAAACCGCTCTTTCCTGGGGCCTTGCGCGTATTTTCCGAGAAAATTAGGAGCGGCTTCTGTCATATCGACCGTGACGGCAAATTCAAAAACCGCAGCTTCGGCAGACAGTTCGGTCGGCGGCAGCAGTTCGTCGCGGCCGCGCTGGACCATTATTCTAATGCCTGGCCGCGGAGTAATAACCTTTATCCTGATCGGGACTTCGTGCTTCATTTCGTATCTAAAACGTCAATTATATCGCTTTCCCTCGCTAAACTCATTGACCAAACCCCGTTTGCCGTTTAGCATTTTTCGTAACTGGCAAACTTAAAGTTTGTCATACTGTATATCTATGAGCTTTACATTAACGGACCTCGGCTCCGAGAACTTTGAATTCAACGCCAACGTATGGCACTGGAAAGCGGCCCTTGAAGTGATCAGGAGCTTTGACTTTGTCGGCGAGGGCACTCTGCGGCAAATGAATTACAATGCCACCGGCGTTAAAATAGACATCGATACCGCCCACCAGATCGGTGCAATGATCCGCGACCAGATATTGCCAAAGCTTGCCCCGAACAAACGTATTCTCGGCGATCTGAGCATAACGGACGCCCCCGACGACATGACGCTCCATCGTGACGGCAACGATAACTGGAAGAATTACAGTGCTGACCACGACTGGATGAAAGAGTTCTCCGACTTCTGCCTTAGGTCCAAGGGTTTTCAGGTTTTTTGATGGAAACACTTTCAGAATTGTTTCGCTCGATCGAACCGGTCTTTAAAAACTTATACGTACAGATCGGCCTCTTGATCGCTTTTGCGACGGTCCACGGCTACGTTGGGGCGTGGCTTGCGGTTCGAATGCTGTTTCGACCCAGAGAACCGGTCAAACTAATCGGAATTACTATCTTCCCGCAGGGTATGATCCCGCGCCACCGCGACCGACTAGCCAACGCGATCGGAAAGGCGGTCGGCGAGGAGCTTGTATCGCAGGACACTATTCTGGAGCAGCTTACCGGCAAAGATTTCCTACGAAAGAAAATACAATCCGTTGTCGACTCGTACACCGATGAGATCCTCTCGCAAGATTACCCTTCGCTTATCGAGGCGCTTCCGAAGAATGTCCGTGAACCGGTGCTCGACGCGATCGCAAGCTTGCAGCACAAACTTGCCGGGCATATCGATACAATTCTGAAAAGCGAAGAGTCTCGTGCAACCATCAGCGGTTTCGTGACGCGGCGGGTCGATGACGTAATGGGAAAGCGGGTCTCGGAATTGATTGATGACGAAACGTTTGCGAAGATCATCGCGTTCCTCGACGAACGCGTTCGCTCGGCCGTTGAAGCAAAGAACTTCGAGGATACGATCCGTGATTTTGTCGGTCACCGGGTCGATGACCTCGCCGGTGCCGAGACGCCGCTAGGCCATCTGTTTACTGACGACGCGATCGCCCTTCTCAAAGAAAAAGCAAATGAGCAGGTCGAACCCGCAATCCACCAGTTGACGCAACTCGCTGCCGCCGAAAAGACGCGAAACCAGATCGGCACGCTGATCAAGAAAGAGGTCCACGAGTATTACGAAAACCTTCCGTTCTATAAGAAGTTCTTCGTTTCGCGCGAAAACCTGTTGAGCGAGGTCGACGACCTGGTAAACGAGAGTCTGCCCCGCCGGATCGAAGAAACGCTGCGTGGAGAGTTTTTTGCCGAAGAGGCGCGCTCCTTTATCGGATCGAGCATCGACAACGCTCTTGCGAAGCCGCTGCCCGTTGTGATCGGCGCGATCGCCCCCGACCAGTTGCTGCGGCTCAAAGACCAGGTCACCAGGTCCGTGCTGTCCCTTCTAAGGGGCGAGAAAATGATCGGCGGTATCTCGCGATATATCGCCGAAACTCTAAACAAGCTCCGGCCGCATAGCATAGACTCGATCCTCCGGACAATTCATCCTGAATCCGAAGAAAAGCTTAAAGCCATGCTTTCACGCGGCCTTCTCGATGTATTATCCCGCGAGGAAACCTCAAATATAATCAATGAAATGCTCTCGGGCCAGATCGACCGCCTGCTTGGAGCTCCGATCGGAAAGCTTGCCGACCATATTCCCGAAGCCAAATTACGCGAAGCGAGCACGTCTCTCACAGATGCGATCATCGCCGCTGTCCATGCAAAGCTGCCCGCGGCAGTCGCCGAGTTTGACGTCGGCTCAGTCGTCCGCGAAAAGATCCGGAATTATCCCGCCGAAAAACTAGAATCGCTCGTAATGTCTGTCGCAAAGGAACACCTTCGAAAGATCGAGCTTTTCGGTGCCCTTTTTGGGTTTATCATCGGCATATTGCAATCGATTCAGTTTTATATCTTCGCAAAATAATGACTGACGGAAACCACAGCGAGGCGATTTCTCAAATTCTGAAAAAGGAATTTCAAGCATCGCCCGGGGCGATTGCGCGGATGTCTAACGGCGTCTGCAACGAGGTTTACCTCGTCGAGACCGGCGGTCGCGAGGTCGTCGTCCGCATGCACACCGAACCGCGTTATATGCTCGGCTCGCACAACCACATACCGGTCTTCAGGTCCAAAGGTATAAATGTGCCTGCGATCCTTGCTGAGGATTATTCAAAAACGCTCGTCCCGCTCGCCTATCAAGTCGTCAGCAAGATCGAGGGCCGCGATATCAAGGATGTCATCGACACGCTCAGTGATGAGCAGCTTCGCGCGATAGGCGGCGAGATCGCCAATGTTTTCATCCAGCTTCGCGATGTGCCGAACAACGGCAAATTTGGCGTGCTCTGGGGCGATGACAAAGATCTCGTCGATTCGTGGTCGGCCGAGGTCGCCCGCGTGACCGGGGTGGTAATCGACTGGGGAACCAAAACAGGCGTGATCGATGACGACCTAAAGCGGGTTCTTGCCTGGATCAACACGGAATACAAAACCTATTTCGACGCCGTTAAGCCGGTTACGTATTTTGGCGATCTCTCGTCTAAAAACGTGATGATCCACGATGGCGTATTCGCAGGCCTGGTCGATCTCGACAGCCTCGCGCAGGGTGATCCGCTTGAGGCGATCGGCCGGATAAAGGCAAGTTGGTACGGCACGCATTATGGCCAGGTATATGCGGACGCGGTCATGGACGCTTTAGCCTTGAAACCAAAACAGCGAAAGCTCGTGACAATGTACGCCCTGCTAAATCGTACTTTCTGGACGTTGGAAAATGGTGTCCAGTTCAACCAAAACACGAGCTCTCGCGTCGATCAGATGCGGATGCGAGACGATAAAGCAGTGGTCCGGGCACTGTATGACGAGCTCCGGGATGTTTCTAAGAAACCCGCCGTCAAACCTGCACCAGCCCGTCAAATCCTCGAAAGCAAACCGCCCACGGCGGAACCGATTACGGAAACGCCGCCCGTGATAGCGACATCTCAACTCCAGCCGCCGATCCCTGTTAGAGCAGTTCGCCCGGCTCCGGTTCAGCAGACTTATTCGCAAAAAGTGTTGCTTGAGGCATCCGGCCTTTCAAAAACCTACGTCAGCGATGGTATCGGTTTTAACGCGCTCAAGGACGTCAATCTGCAGATAGTTCGGGGCGAATACATCGCGATAGTTGGCAAATCCGGCAGCGGCAAATCGACGCTGATGCACATGCTTGCCTGTCTTGACGTGCCTACCGAAGGCTATGTCTACGTTGACGGCGACGAGACCTCGACCATGTCCGAAGCCGAAAAAAACCGCTTGCGAAACGAGAAATTTGGCTTTGTGTTTCAGCAGTTTTTCCTCAACGGCCGGGACACGGTCTTTGAGAACGTCGTGCTGCCGATGCGTATCCGCGGAGGTTCGGATTACGAGATGATGACTGACTCCTATGAGGCCCTCAATGCCGTTGGGCTCTCCGACAAATCCGACAAAAAAGCAAAAGACCTGTCGGGCGGCGAAAAACAGCGTGTTTGCATTGCCCGTGCCCTGATCGGCAAGCCGCAAGTGATATTTGCCGATGAGCCTACCGGCAACCTCGATTCGAACACCGGAGCTGCTGTCGAAAAGATGCTCTTTGACCTAAACCGTGACAAAGGTATCACGCTCGTCATCGTCACTCACGACCCCGATCTCGCCGGGCGGTGCTCGCGAATTGTCGAGATGAAAGACGGCAGGATAATCGCAGAGCACGCAGGGGAGGCTCACAGCGTATGAAACCCTGGGACCTGCTTCGGATCGCAAATCGCAATCTCTTTCGAAATAAGCTGCGCACCTTTCTTACGGTCGCGGCAATATTTGTCGGCTCTTTTACGCTTACGATGACCAACGGCATAGGCGACGGCATGCGGAGCTATGTCGAGAGCCAGGTCAAAAATATCGAGGGCGACTCGGTCATTTTCGTCCGCAGAAAGATCGAGCGGCCTGGGGGAGCTTCACGTGGCGACGCTCCGCCAGAATACAAAGAAGAACAAGCTGCGCCGACAACAAACGGCATCGATCCGTCCGCCCAACTTGTTACTCTGCCGCAAATGGAAAACGCCTTGCGTGATGTGGACAACATCAAAACCATCACGCCGCGATATGAGATCGATGGCGAATATATAACCCTCGACGATCAGAAAAAATACCATGTCGACCTGGGAATGATATCTCAGGGCGTGACACAAAAGACCGAGGCGGGCAAAACCATCAGCGGAAACAGTCAGCTTGTCATTCCGCTCGGTTTGGCTAAAACCCTCGACCCAAACTTTGAAAACCTGATCGGCAAGAACGCTATCGTCGGCTACAAGGCATTCGATCATCAGATGCGCACAATATCGCTCCAGATCGTCGGTGTCGCAACCAAGGGGTTTATGACGCTGACAAGTTCGTTTGTTGATACGCAGACAGCCGCGGCCATTTACGCCGCTCAGCGCGATCCGGCCGAGGCTGGCAAATTCTTCAGCTTTTCGATCCAGCTTACTTCAGCCGAGCAGGCCAAGATCGACGCGGTTAAGGCAAAGCTCACCGAAAAAGGCTTTACCGCCGAATCGATCGCCGATCAGCAAAAACGTACATACGACGCGATCGGTATCTTTAAGATCGGCATGAGTCTCGTTGCCTTTATCGCGTTGCTTGCCGCGTCGTTCGGCATCATAAATACGCTGGTCATCGCCGTCCTCGAACGCACAAAAGAGATCGGCCTGCAAAAAGCTCTGGGCATGGGACGCGGCAAGATCTTTCTGATATTCTCGCTCGAATCCGTCCTCATCGGATTTTGGGGAGCCATGCTCGGCACGGTCGTCGGCATCGGCATCGGTCTCATCGCAAATCAGGTGCTGATCAAGGCCTACGGAGCGTCATTCGAGGGCTACTCGCTGTTTGTGTTCACCATTCCGTCGATCGCTCTGGTGATGTTCATTGTCTGCATGATAGCGTTTCTCGCTGGCGTCTTGCCCGCCATTCGCGCGAGCCGTTTGAATCCGATCGAATCGCTAAGATACGAATAAGAGGTTGAACGAAAAGCTCAAGATGGGCTAACGAACCTCATAAAACGTGGTGAAAATATGAAGCACATCCACTTGGTTATTATTCTTCTGTTAGCGGGTGCAGTTTCTCTGCACGCTCAGACGGCCCCTGACGATGCCAGTCTGACAACTCTGCTGAAGGAATTCCTCGCCGGTGCCGGTCGTAATGACGCGGCTGTCCACGACCGCTTTTGGGCTGACGATCTCATCTACACACGCTCGACCGGAGTTCGCACCAACAAAGCAGAGATAATGAAAGGGCTCAAAGGTCCGGCCCCGGCGCCGAAGCCAGGCGACCCGGTCACGGTTTACACCGCCGATGACATCCAGATCCACCAGTACGGGAAGGCCGCGGTCGTCGCCTTTCGCCTTGTGATAGCAACAACGAAACCAGATGGTACTAAAACCGTGACGAACAATCTGAATACCGGAACGTTTATAAAACGAAAAGGAAAATGGCAGGTGGTAGCGTGGCAATCGACCGTCGTGCCAAAACCGACACCCTAAACAGAATTCACATCATGATCCACCACCCCTGAACCGAGCCCGGGCCGGCAATGGAAAATTTTCGCGAACTTTTCCGCGACGCGGACCGTTCATCATCACAGCTGATCTTTAATACCTTGGAGGCAATATATATGAAAAAGGCTGGTGTCGTAATATTTGTGGCTGCGTTGGGAATAGGCCTCGTCGTAGCAAACGTTTTTTCTTTTGGCCGTTTTGACAGCAGGTTGATCAAATTCTCAATGGACTTCGGCGGTGTTCACGGTTCAGGCAATTTGGTTAACGAAAAGCGGTCGATCTCAGGATTTAAGTCGATCGAGGCTGGCGGCGTGTTCCAGATCGAAGTTACTGCCCAAAAAGACTTTGGCGTTGAGGTTGAGGCGGATGACAATCTGCTGTCGATGATCCGCACCGACGTGGATGGCGGCGTACTTCGAATCAAGACCGACAAGCACTTCAAATCAAGCAATCCGGTCCGCATTCGCATCTCGGCCCCCGATATCGAAAAACTCGATATCTCGGGCGTGGCAAATGTAACGCTCGATAATGTTAAGAACGCTGCTCTCTCGATCGAGTCGAGCGGAGCGTCAAAGATCAAGGTTTCAGGCGAGACCGCAAAGCTCAGTGTGGATGTCAGCGGTGCAACCAAGATCAACGCTGACGATCTTAAGTCTGGAAATGCGGTCATCGACGCGAGCGGAGCAAGTTTCGTAAGCGTAAACGTGACCGGTGATATCACCTCGGACGTTTCCGGAGCGAGCCGCGTCGTTTATAGCGGCACGCCAACGAATGTAAGCACCAAGAAATCAGGAGCGAGCAGCGTCACCTCTAAGTAAGATGTTCGCGGGCTAATAGACTTCGGGCGTGAGGTAGATAAGTTCAACCTCACGCCCGTTCTTTTTGTGTCGCTAAGGGAGGGATCAAGTCTCGACTGCCTGCGTTCTTATCCCTGCGAGCCGGCCATCGGCATCGAGCCCGACGACGTAAATATCTATTCGCATCTGCCCCATTCGAAATACATGCAGATCTCGCAAGCCAGCCTGTAACTCTTCAAAGAGAGCCACAAATTTTGCTGCTCTTTCTTTTCGGGCCGAATCAAACCATTCCTCGACGGTCGTCAATTGAGCAAAGAACGCATCCGGCGAAAGCTCTTCAAACGGTTCGCTCGGGCTTTTACCTGTTTGCCGCAGAATTTCATCCTTAGTCACAGCCTCGGCTTTTTCACCCAGATAAGCTACGATCGCAGCATCCGTTTCACTGATGTAGTACAGCCCTTTTACGGCGACCGTGAACCGCATCTGACTTTTAGCATCGTCGACGATGGTTCCAGATAGATTTTTTTCCATTTTTGAAATTTTTTTTGTCAATTTTGACCCTTTTTTTGACCCAAAACGTATCAAAAACTTAACCCTTAAATATACAAAATGCAACCCAAGTATCTGCTTAGAAAGGAAGTTAAATCCCTGTTAAAAGCTATAAAAGAACCTGTGGATTTTCGTTTGCACTTGCCTTTTTTTCGTGTTAGTCTGATATCCATTTTCGAGTACACTATCAACGTAAAGTGTTGATAATAAATAGCTTAAAGCATTACCTTAAGCTTTAAGCATTGTTTCCACAAGGCTGTGTAAATCATTGTGGAAAAGGCTGTGGACAATATCGAGATCGCGGCCCGAAGTCACCGTAACAAAACGACTTTTCGATTTTCACCAACAAGGCGAACCTAAGCTGTTTAATGCAATTATCGCTGCATTATTTTTGATAGGACTTTTTGTGCTTAAGCACCGTTCGCCGGAGACCGAACTTGGAACTTATATTAGAGAAAACAACAATTTGGGATGACGTTATCGGCCTCGTCCGCGAACGCCTCAATAAGCAGGTTTTTAATACTTGGTTTTTGCCGATCAAGTTTATCGACCTCGATAACGATAACCGTGAACTTCGCCTCCAGGCCGGCGACGTAACAAAAGATTGGGTCGGCCGCTACTACGGCGGAATGCTCACTGAGGTGATGAACGAGCTCGATCTTTCGGGTTACTCGGTCACCTGGCTGCCCGAGGATGCCCCGATCGCCGAGGAACGCTACGAACTAGACGATACTGATCTCTTTTTTGAGCCCAAACCCCGGCCAGCACCGATCGAGCTCAAACCACGCTTTGCCGATCTTGAACCAGCCGAAACATCGCTCAATCCGAAATACACCTTTGATAAGTTTGTTGTCGGCAACAGCAACCAGTTTGCTCACGCTGCCGCACTAGGTGCCGCCGAATCACCCGGAAC
This sequence comes from Pyrinomonadales bacterium, assembly GCA_038245555.1. Lineage (GTDB taxonomy): Bacteria > Acidobacteriota > Blastocatellia > Pyrinomonadales > Pyrinomonadaceae > OLB17. Next base: position 17,678 of record JBBRSH010000009.1, read on the forward strand.
GACCTACAACCCGTTGTTTATCTACGGCGGTGTGGGTCTCGGCAAGACGCATCTGATGCACGCGATCGGCCATTCGATCAAGCTCCGCAGCCCGAACACCCGAGTTGCTTACATAACGAGCGAAAAATTTATGAACGAGCTGATCAATGCGATCCGCTTTGACAAGACGCCGGCGTTTCGCGACAGATACCGCTCGATCGATGTTTTGCTAATGGACGACGTCCAGTTCATGGCCGGCAAGGAACGCACGCAGGAAGAGTTTTTTCACACATTCAACACGCTCCATAACGATCAGAAGCAGATCGTAATATCCAGCGACTGCCCTCCGCGTGAGATACCAACGCTCGAGGAACGGCTCCACTCGCGTTTTGAGTGGGGATTGATCGCCGACATCGAACCGCCCGACCTCGAGACAAAGATCGCTATCCTAAAGCGAAAGGCGGACCTCGACGGCTTTGTCCTCGATGACGATATCGCCATGTTTATCGCGGGCAAGATCAAGAGCAACGTGCGCGAGTTGGAAGGATCGCTCGTGCGCCTCGTCGCGATCGCGTCGCTCAAAGGGATGCCGCTTTCGAAAGCACTTGCCCAGGAGGCAATGAAGAACATCGTGGATGGCGGGCATCCTGTCGGCATGACCATGGAGCGGATCGCCCGCGTCGTCGCTGAGCACTTCAAAATGTCGGTCGCTGACCTAAAGTCGAAGAACAATTCACGGGCCATCGCGGGACCGCGGCAGATAGCGATGTATCTCTGCAAAAAACTCACGCGGCACAGCTTTCCGGAGATCGGCCGGGACTTCGGCGGCAAGCATCATACGACCGTAATGCACTCGGTCACGAAGGTAGAAGAGCTAATGACAACGGACCGATTTTTCCACAGGACCGTTACAGAGCTAATTGACAGTCTTTGCAGCTAATTAAAAGGATTTTAACACTGATCCACGGCTAAAAGTTTTCCACATATAAGTGCTGATTATGATTGCCGTAAACCGTTTGTTTACAGATATTTGATAGAAAGATTTCCACTTATCCGCAGGAGCCGTTACGGTTGGCCTGTGGACAGCGGTGGAAAACAAGGGCAGCAAAGACTTTTCCGCAGACAGTGGAAGTTTTCCACAAGTTTTCCACAGGCATCTGTGGACGGAAAAGTCCTGATTTTATATGCGGTTATGCCGCTTTCACACATATCCACAGGACCTATTACTACTACTAAAGATTTAAACTATTTTTTAAGTTATTAGTAATAGGAAAAAGCCGGGAGCGGATCAGTAAGGGCAAAACGAGAAACCGAATTGGGTTCGTGAAGCATTCGACAGATTGGGATATAATATTTGAAAACACATTCAGCCGCGGATCACAGGATCACATCATGATCCAATTTCGTATCTTTCGTGTATTTCGTGGGCAAAAGCGATTTAGGAGTTAACAAAAATGGAATTCACCATCAAGCAGAGCGTTTTGAAAGAAGAGTTAGGGTTTATACAGGGCGTAGTCGAGCGTAAGACGACTATTCCCGTTCTCGCCAACATCCTGATCGAGTCGATCGGCGAGAATGAGATCCGTATCGTCGGTACGGACCTCGACGTGACGATCCGCTGCGACGCCGTTGCGGAGATCCAGCAGGCTGGTTCGATGTGCATCCAGGCCCGCAAGCTTTTCGACATTGTTCGTGCCCTCGAGGGTGGCGATGTCCATTTCAAAAAGGCCGATAACGAATGGGTGACCATGAAATGCGGCCGAGCTAATTTCCGCCTCGCCGGCGTCAGCAAGGACCAGTTTCCCGAGATCCCAAATTTCAAGAGCACGCCGATGAAACTGCCGGCCGCGGTTTTCAACTATTTCATCCAGAACACGGCATTTGCTATCACGAACGAAGTTTCGCGGTTCACGCTCTCCGGTGCCAAGTTCATCGTCGCCGATGGCGTCGCGAAGATGATCACGACCGACGGGCATCGCCTCGCCTATATCGAGAAAAAGCTCGACGCCGGCGACTCGGCTGACGTTATCGACACGCTGATCCCGAAAAAGGCCCTGCTCGAACTTGCCAAGGTTTCCCGCGAAACGGATGAAGACATCAGCTTTGGCGAGGACACAAACCACCTCTACTTCGAGATGGAGGGCCGCCTGCTTATCAGCCGCAAGCTCTCGGGTAACTTTCCGAACTACGAAATGGTCATGCCCAAGGACAATGACAAGGCGGCTATTTTCGACCTCGATGAGATGCGCTCCGCCGTCCGCCGCGTCTCTCTAATGGCCGACGAACGAAACCGCTCGATCCGAGTCACCGTCCGGACCGGCGAGATCGAACTTTCCGCTCAGAGTTCCGAAGAAGGCGAAGGCCGCGAAGCCGTCCAGGCCGAATACACGGGCGATGAATTCCAACTCGGATTCAACTGGCAGTACCTGCTCGAATTTCTAAACAACGCCGGTTCACTCGAGGGCTCTAACGACGCCTCCGTCACCGATGCGTCCGAAGCCGCTTCGTCTGATGGCACCGCCGCCGCCCCGGCCCGGGACAACAACCGTCCGCCGCTGCGTATCTCATTCGAATTCAAAGACGCCAACGCCCAAACCCAAATGTCCATCGCCGGCGACTCGACCTACGACTACAAATACATCGTCATGCCGCTGCGGATATGATCCAAAAAACTCTCGGCCTTGATTAGGCTGGGTGCAGACCGGCGGTAGATACCTCAATGGTGTCAAATTGAAACATGTTACTGACCTCGGTAACATGTTTCAAAATGATTCACCCGGAAAAGTTTTCTTCTTCCATGGCTGAAAACAACACCGAAATCCTCATATATCAAACGCCGCTCGGCGATACCAAAATCGACGTCCGAGTTGAGGATGAAACCGTCTGGCTTACCCAAGGCCAAATGGTCGAGCTATTTCAAACTACCAAACAGAACATTAGCCTTCACATCAGAAACGTGTTCAGTGAGGGCGAATTGACCGAGGATTCAGTTGTCAAGTATTACTTGACAACTGCCGCAGATCGAAAGAGATATCAAACACAGTATTACAACCTCGACGTAATAATCTCAGTCGGATACCGCGTCAAATCCCATGTCGGCACACACTTTCGTCAGTGGGCTACTCAGCGGCTCCGCGAGTATATTATCAAAGGCTTCACTCTCGATGATGAACGCCTAAAACAAGCTCGTAACAACTACTTTGACGAACTGCTCGACCGCATTCGCGACATCCGGAGCAGTGAAAAAGTCTTTTACCGAAAGATCTGCGATATTTTTGCAACGAGCATCGACTACGACTCTAAAACCGATACTAGCCATGAGTTCTTTGCCACAGTTCAAAACAAGTTTCATTATGCGATCCACGGGCAAACCGCCGCCGAGCTGATCAAGGCTAAAGCTGATGCGACCAAGCCGAATATGGGACTGACGAACTTCCCCGGGGCAAAACCTAAAAAAGAGGACGTAGTAGTCGGCAAAAATTATCTCGACGAACCAGAGATCAAGCAGTTAAATCGATTAGTAAACCAATATCTCGAATTTGCCGAACTTCAGGCAATGAATCGCAAGCCGATGCGAATGGCAGATTGGACCGAAAAGCTGCACGGTTTTCTGAAGCTAAACGACCGTGAGATCCTAGCTAACGCCGGCAAGGTCAGCAAAGATGCAGCGGACAAACAGGCCCTCTCCGAATATGAAAAGTTTCGAGTCGCTGAAGCCAGACGTCTTGCTGAAAGTGAGGATGACTTGGATAGGGCAATGAAACGGTTGAGGCAAAAGAATAAATAGTCGTCCTTAGTTATCGAACGGATCACCCCATTTCGCTCTGCCACGACACTACGCAAATTATCGCCGCCATTTCCACATATAGCGAGCTCAAGCCTCCAAAAAATATCGTTTTCGAGCTCCAAGACTAGTGATATCATCTAGGCGGAAAATGAAGTCGGACACGACGACACTCTTGAATAGGCACCCGTCCGAACGGGAGGTGCGGGAAAACGCTGGGACAGTGGGACAGCGGGGTAGCAGAAAACAAGCATTTTCGACATAAGTTATGTATTTACAGTGTTTACAGGCGATTTCACGATATTAGGTTTGTCGCACTTTGTAACACAATGTATTACAGCCCGCAAAAACGGGACGAAATCCCAGGGCGAAGAAGCAGATAAATTGGCAGAAAGGCGCGTCGAAATTCGTTGACAATTTATTAGTCGGGCGTATGCTCAGGTGTATACGAAAAACTAGAAGAGGAGAATTCGGTATATGAGTATGCTTAACATTACGACCCATCAAGCGGGGCCGGTTGTGATCGTGGCCCTCGAGGGCCAGATCCGGATCGGCGAGACAAACATCAACCTTCATAAAACGGTTCATGAGTTGATTGATTCGGGTGAACGAAGAGTCTTGCTGGATCTCGGCAAGGTAACCAATATTGATTCGAGCGGCCTTGGCGAATTAGTTGCCAGCCACGCGACCATGGAAAAGGCCGGCGGCGACATGAAGCTGCTCAACCTGACCGAACGCATTGCCGAGTTAATGATGATCACCAAGCTTCTGACCGTTTTCGACGTATTCGACAACGAAGAGATCGCCGTCGCCAGTTTCACCGCCGGCAAAGCTCAGGCCGGCGGTTAATATCGGACCAACTTCGGGTTTGACTCGCGATAGGGCGGGTGTATGCTTGGCGCTATGGACAAGCTGGAACAGACCGACTTCGACGACGACATCATTGACATCACTCCACGTGCAGAACGCCGAGGCGGCGGCTGGCTAAAGTGGTACATCGGGGTCTCGGTGGTTCTCGTTATCGCATTGACGAGCAGCGTCGGCATCTATGTCGATGCTCTGTGGTTCGGCTCCCTCGGATATGCTTCACGCTTTTGGTACGTCTTCTCGCTTGGATGGGAACTCTTTGCCGTCTTCGCAGTTTTGACCATCGTCATAGTTCGCAGCGGCCTTTACATACTCGAACGCTTCTTTGGCCCCGAGCTCAACAAGCCCCGCCTGATCGTAATTAACAAGGAACAGATCGCTTTCAATTTTGGCCGCTTTGTCGGGCCGTTAGGCTGGATCGTGGCTGTTATTTTCGGTCTCGGATACGGGTTCTCTCTTAGTGCCAATTGGCAGCAGTGGGCACTTTATCTGAACCAGCCGGCGGTAGCGGCAACCGATCCGATATTTGGCAAGTCAATCGGTTTCTACCTTTTCAGCTTTCCGGTCTACGGTGAACTCACATCATGGCTGACCGGACTTGCTCTCTTGCTGCTGGCCGCGGCTATCGCCTTTTCGGTTTTGTCGATGGTACCGGCGCCGACGGGTATGATCTCCGAAAAAGACTCCGGCATCGGCCCGGTTGGTCCGCATGCATATGCGGCGGTGTCGATGACGTTGGGAGTCCTGCTCGTCGCGATCTCGTTACGCACTCTGCTTTCGCGATACGAGTTTTTGTGGACCGATCACTCGTCATTTAGCGGCGTTACGTATAGCGAAGCCAATTATCTGATCCCCGGGCTTACATTCGTGGCGATCTCGCTAGCGGTTGCGGCCGTGATCCTATTCGCTAACTCTTTTACAAAAAAAGGCGGAAGGCTGATCGTGATCTCGATCGCTCTGCCCGTTCTTGTTTATCTCGTCGCCGGGGTTGCCGTTCCGGCTTACGTCCAGAGCTTTATCGTCAAGCCAAATGAGCTTGGCCGCGAAACGCCCTACATCGAACACAATATTGCCGGCACGCGGACGGGGTTTAACATCGACCACGTCACCGAACGCGAATACGCCGCGGACATCACGCCTGACGCCCTCAACCTCGCCGCCAATACACACACGTTATCGAACATCCGGCTCTGGGATTGGCAGGCGCTGCAGGACACCCTGCGGCAGATACAGGAGATCCGGACCTACTACGATTTCCCGGACGTTGACGTCGACCGCTACAAGGTCGGCGGCGTCATGCGGCAAGTAATGGTCGCCACCCGCGAACTGGATGTAAACAAGCTGCCCGAGCAGTCTCGTAATTGGATAAACGAACGCCTTGTTTACACGCACGGATACGGTGTGACAATGAATCCGGTAAATGAGTTTACCGAGGAGGGCAAGCCGCGATTTCTGATCTCTAATATGCCGGTCACATCCACCGGCGACATCCAGGTCACACGGCCCGAGATCTACTTCGGCGAGCGGACTGAAACAAATGTCTACGTCCGGACCAAGCAGCCCGAATTCGATTATCCGCAAGGCGAAGGCAATAATTACACGGCCTACGAAGGCGAAGGCGGTTTTGCCGTCGGCAGCGGTTTTCGCCGGTTTTGCGTTGCCTGGGAAATGGGTGACCTTTCAAAGCTTCCGTTTTCCGACGATGTGACAGGCGACAGCCGCGTGTTGATGCACCGCAACATCACCGACCGCATCAGACGAATCGCGCCATTTCTCTCGCTCGATGACGACCCGTATATGGTCATCAATTCCGACGGTCGGCTCGTCTGGATGATCGATGCTTACACATCCACCGATCGTTACCCATACTCAAGACATTTCAGTGTTGGTAAACAGACTATCAACTACATACGCAATAGCGTCAAAGTCACGGTAGATGCCTATACCGGCGCCGTAGATCTATATGTGTTTGACGAATCAGATCCCATAATCTCCGCGTATCGGGCTGTATTCCCAAATATGTTCAAGCCCGCCACGGAGATGCCCGAAGGATTACACCTTCATGTCCGGTACCCGGAAACGCTCATCAAGGCGCAAGGGGATGTATTCGGCCTCTATCACACGACAAACGCGAAAATGTTCTTTGGACGCGAGGATGTCTGGAGCGTCGCCCGCGAAAACCAGTCGGCCGCCGACAGCAGCGGCAAATCCGGAGCGGCACCTTCAAATCAGCCCATGCCGCTCGATCCCTATCAGGTTCTAATGCCGTTGCCCGGCGAGCGGCCCGAACCTGAATACGCCCAGGTTTTGCCGTTCACTCCTGGAAATCGGAATAACATGATCGCGTGGCTTGCTGGCCGGTCCGACGGCGACGCGTATGGCCAACTGCTCGTATACAATTTTCCGTCGTCGCGTGTGATCGACGGGCCGCTCCAGGTCGAGGCCCGCATCGATCAGGACGCCCAGCTCGCCGGACAGATAACCCTCTGGAACCAACAGGGCTCTAAGGTCAAACGCGGCAATCTCATCATTATGCCGATCGGCACCGGACTTTTGTTCGTCGAACCGATCTACCTCCAGGCCGTCCGCAGCCCGATGCCGGAGCTACGCCTCGTCGTGCTTGCGACGCAGGAACGGCTGGTTTACGCCGGTAGTTTTGACGCGGCATTGGCTCAGCTGCTCGGCCAGCCGCAGAAGACCGCACCGGCACAACCCGACGATAAAAAAGCTCCGCCGACCGCTGCGGCTCCGACGTCGTCAAACGACCTAATTAAACGTGCCGGGCAAACCTTTGCCGACTACCAACGCCTCACCGCCGAAGGCAAACTCGGCGAGGCCGGCCAAAAGCTCGACGAACTTAAGAAGATCCTTGACCAATTGCAGAGCGGACAAAAATAAAAAAGAGATCGAGGAATTGATATTCCAAAACCAAGGACAAAACTATTTGTAATACTGTGGGCCGCTGGGATGCTCGGCGTTGTATCGGTCCTCACGATTGATCTCGATGCGGTGATAGCACTCATACCGGGCACTCCACCAGAACTACCATTTTCGCCGTTTGTGATGAAGCTGGTCAGCCTGATCCAGCCGACGGTTTTGCTGACGATAGCGGTGGCTGCGGGTGTGGCACTCTCGCCGCGAGTCGGTTTGCACGCTCCGGCCAGCGAGGCCGTGTCCAGTGGTGACTCTGTTCTTGCGGCATTGAAGCCGCAAATCGTCCCCGGCGTGATCGCAGGCATCGTGTGTGGCATCCTACTCATCCTGCTCTGGATCATCGCCAAACCGCTGCTGCCAGCCGATTTCGCGGCGCGCGCCGAGGCCTTTAATCGTATCGTTCCAACCGCTCTTCGGATCTTCTATGGTGGATTTACCGAGGAGTTGTTGATCCGTTGGGGACTGATGACGTTTTTTGTATGGCTTCCGTTTCGGATCTTTCGCAAGGGGCTCGGCGAACCGCCGGCCGGCTACTTCATCGCTGCGATCGCGACTTCGGCATTACTTTTTGGAGTGGGCCATCTCGGCGTGGCCATCGCTTTATCAGACAAACTGACAGCTGTGACCGCAATTTTTGTGATCTTTGCAAATACACTCTTTGCCGTCATCGCTGGCTTGCTCTACTGGAAGAAAGGACTCGAATCGGCCTTTATCGCCCACATAACCGCACACTTAATAATTGTCGGCATGATGTTCCTTTCAGGATGAAACCCAGACGGGGGCAAGAAAAGAATGAATCGCGCTATAATTTGCGGCATGAAAACGAGTATGACCTTTACCCGCCTTCGCTTTTGGGCTTTTCTTCTCATGACTGTCAGCCTGTCGATGCCAACTACTATGTTTAGCCAACGTACTCAGAAACCGGTGCTCTACGGACGCCATTGGGTTGCCGTGACGGGCAAGCCGATAGCCGCGACCGCCGGAGCGATGATCTTCTCTAAGGGCGGAAATGCCGTGGATGCCGCTTGTTCGATGATCGCGGCAACCGCGACGATGTGGGACACGCTTTCGTGGGGAGGTGAGACACAGGCTCTGATCTACAACCCGAACACGAAGAAAGTGATCGGCATCAACGCTCTAGGGGTTGCTCCGACCGGAGCGACCGCGGCGTTTTATAAAGGCAAGGGAATGAAGTATCCACCCGAATACGGCCCTCTCGCGGCCGTTACACCGGGGACGCCCGGCGGCATCATGACGATGCTTGCCGAGTATGGCAAACTCAGCCTAGCTGACGTCCTCGCACCCGCGATCGAGATGGCGGACGGGTATGTCATGGACGGCGAAACCGCCGGCGTCATAGAACGACAAAAATCGTGGATCAAGCAGTGGAAATATTCGACGGCCGTTATGCTGCCACACCAAGGCGAAAATCGGGAAGGCCCGGCGGCGGGCGAGATATTTCGACAAGCTGATCTTGCCGCCACGCTGCGAAAACTAGTCGAAGCCGAGCAGACCGCACTCAAATCAGGTAAAACGCGAAAAGAAGCGATCATGGCCGCTTATGACCGCTTTTACAAGGGCGACATCGCCCGCGAATACGTCCGCGGCACACAGGAAGAAGGCGGCCTCGCCACAATGGACGATCTTGCAAAATGGCGTGTCCATATCGAAGAACCTGTCTCGACCAGCTACAAAGGGATCGATGTCTACAAGCTGAACGTATGGACGCAAGGCCCGGCAATGCTCCAGGCATTGAACATTCTTGAGAATTTCGATCTGAAAGGCATGGGCTACAACAGTCCGAACTACATACACACGATCTATCAGGCGATGAATCTCGCGTTTGCCGACCGCGATTTTTACTACGGTGACACCTACGCAAAACAGGTCGCTCCGGTGGCGACGCTTTTATCTAAAGAATATGCAAAGGAACGTGCAAAGCTGATCAACCCCGATCGCAACGACGCTGGCGTAAAACCCGGAGACCCATACAAGTTTAAGAACAGTACAAATCCGTTTGCTGACCTGCTCGACAATTGGAAAGTGGTGCCTTCGACCACACAGACGCTAGCTCCGCAGCCAGGTAGCGATGCCGTTCGAGAGATGATGCTTCGCGAAGATCTCGCCGATAGTTTTCCCGCAGACCGCTCGTTTTACGGCGGCACAACGTCGGTTCAGGCGTCCGACGCCGAGGGCTGGGTTGTCTCTGTAACGCCAAGCGGTGGTTGGATACCCGCCGTCATCGCCGGCCACACAGGTGTCGGCCTTAGCCAGCGGGCACAGAGTTTTGTCACCGATGCGGCCGATGGCCCATACAACGTCATTGAGCCCGGCAAACGCCCGCGTGTCACGTTGACGCCAACGCTAGCTCTAAAGGGTGGCAAGCCGTATCTTGCTTTTTCGGTCCAGGGTGGCGATAGTCAGGACCAGAATCTGCTGCAATTTTTCCTGAACACCGTCGAATTTGGCTTTACCGTCCAACGCGCGACTGAGGCCCCGAACATCAACAGCTTCCAGATGCGCAGCTCATTCGGCAATCACGAGATCCGCCCGGGCCGCATCCTGCTTGCGAGTTCGACACCGCAATCGGTCCGCGACGAACTCACAAAAATGGGCTACACGCTGACCTTCGAAGAACGCACATCGGGCCCGATCACAGCCATATTCCTGGATCAGGAACACCGAACAATGTGGGGCGGGGCCAGTACGCACGGCGACGACTATGGGATCGCCTGGTGATTACGCTACAGTCGTTTCGATATCGATATTTATAGAACGCCAACGCTGTTGATTGAACCGTACTATGCTCAACAGGAACCGTGTGAAATGTCCCGCTAGAATGGCTAACCATATATGGATCGGGTGCAGCTCGCCGGTTGTTTTGATAAAGAAGCAGATACCGACGGGCAGCAGGACCTGCGAGATGATCGAGATGAAGAGAGGGCTTTTCGTATCACCAGTTCCTTGTAGTCCGCCAGTATAGGCGAGTGCCATTGATATAAAGAGGCCAGAGACGCTCAAAACACGGAGCAGTTCAACGCCGATCTCGACGACCGAAGGGTCTGTCATGCCGAAGATCGCAAGCAGCTGCCGAGGGATAAAGAAGAAGAACAGGCCGACGACGATAGCTCCGCTAAGGCCAAAGCTTGCCGCGGTCCGCACAGCAGAAACTGCCCGGTCAGGCTTTCCGGCTCCCATATTCTGCCCGGCGACCGAGGCAGACGCTCCCATTAAGGCGTTTGACGACCATGTAACGAGCAGAAATAGCTGGCTATAACAGACGGCGTAAACGGCCTGCGTCGCCTTGCCTTGTGCAAGCGACCCCATGAAGGCCGCCATGATCACGCCTCCGACGTTCATTGCGATGCCCTGGATACCAGCTGGCAAGCCGAATTTGAAGAGCTGGCGAATAATCTTCCAGTCAGGTGCGTAGCTGGTCTTTGGGAAAGAGACGACCCATGTGCCGCTATAGAGTTTGTAGAGTGAGTAGATACCGACGATGCCAGATGCGATGCAGGTTCCCATCGCCGAGCCGGCAGTGCCAAAGGCTGGGATCGGGCCGAGGCCGCGTATCAGGATGACATTGAACACCAGGTTCAGAACGTTCATCGTTATGCCAAGCACCATCGGCGTCCTCGCGTCGCCAGCTGAGCGAAGCGAGCCACTGAGCATAAAATAGATCAGCATGCCAAAGCTACAGGTAAACATTATCCGCAAAAATGGCAATGCCTCAGCCAAAACGTCGGGGTCACTGGAAACTATGCGAAGCAGATACGGTGCGGCAAAATAACCGATCGGTGCGAGAATGCCAAGGGCCATGAACGCGGCGGTCAGAAAGCCTTGATAGACCGTTCGATTAACTTTTTCTGAGTCCTGAGCACCGGCAAAACGGGCGACCAGCACGCTCATGCCGATAAAGATGGAGGAAACAAAAACTATGACGACGAGAAAGATCTGAAAGCCGACACCGATCGCTGCGTTCGCCTGATAGCCGATAAGATTGCCGACAAGGATCTGATCGACCCAACCCTGGGCACCGCTGACGAGATTGGTGAGGACCGCGGGCCAGGCGATCCTCCAGACGGCACGGGTTAGCGGACCCTCAACGATGGATCTGTCGAACTGTTTTTTTGCCGGTGCTTTTGCTTCGACGGCCGTCGCTTCCGCTTCCTCGATTTCCAATGCCGAGCTTTCTGTCATTTGGTGCCAACTATTGAATTCATACTACAAGTTCCAATATTCCAGTCGCAAACTAATGCTGCTGTTAAACCGAACGCCCGCCCTTTCGCCCCCACGCAACGATCGCAGCCAACACACCGACAGACGCGGGCACGATCGCCATCGGCACACTGCCCATTGCGGTGACAAATGTTGCACCAACCATAATGATCAAAAGCCCCAGAGCAGCCAGCGGTGTTAGTCCAGGTTTGATCCTGACCAGCCACGGCACGATAAGGCCGATCGATCCAAGGATCTCGCAAATGCCGATAAAGTAAATGAAGCCTATCGACAGAAACGCCGGCATATCTTTAGTCATTTCGTCGGTCGGCATCAGAAACTTAGATACACCGGCTAACATGAATAATAGTGCGAGTAATATCTGGATAACCCAGAGGATAATGTTTACCATGCTCGTCCCTTTGCGGCTAAGATTTAGCCGGTGTCTCGACCAATGCTTTCATCTGGACCAGCCCCTTTTCAAAATCGCTGGCTTTCTTGATCATGACTTTTGTCCTTGCTTTAGAACTCTACCGCTTCGTGCGGTTTATCTAAAGTGTGTCTTCATCCGTTTTTGGTTCTGATCTTTACGTTCGCCAGTACTAATTGTTTCCATGCTACCGTTACCTGCGATCCAGAGCGGGTAAGATCCTCTAACGGGCAAGCGTAATTAAGGTGGGCAACGAATGACCATCCGTTCAGTGCCGGATACCAACGCTTGCGATTGAAGACAAACTCCTTTATAAATAGCGCCTATGAAGCAGTGTCCGAAATGCGGAACAAACTACACCGATGACACCCTGAGTTTTTGCCTCAGCGACGGTACTCCTTTACCCGAAAGTGAAGAACAGGCTACCTTTGTCCGTCCGGGCACGGGACCGCAGACCGCTAAGACCGCGGCTTATCCCGGCGTCGGCCAAATGCGCGTCGATATACCGCAGACCTCGGCCCGCTCTAATATCCCGACCGCGACAATAGAAAATGGTCCGGTTAGCTGGGTCAAGGTCGTAGCTATAGTCGGAGTGTTGTCAGTTATGCTTATCGCCGCGGCAGGTATCGCGGGAGCCCTAATATATTTCAACAAAGATGCCCGGCCATCGGTTCCGGACAGTAACAGCAAAACTGCTGATCGTTCGTCTCCGACGCCCAACTTAACGCCAACAACCTCACCGACAGTTTCGAACAATGACGCTAACGAGCTTAAAGAACAGATCGCTAATCTCGAAAAGCGGCTGAATGAACAAAAAAATGCCAATATCAAGCCTTCCAACATACCGTCGCCGCCTGAGCAGCCAACCGTTAACAGCTCGTCGGCTTTGGTAAATTCTCCGGGTGACGGTTTTCTTGCCCTTCGAACGATGCCGAGCAGCAACGCCGGAGATCGGATCTATGCCATACCCAGCGGAGCCAGGGTGTTTCTTAATGGATGTCTCGCGACTACACGCGTAGGGAATAAGACAGGCCGCTGGTGCCGGGCACGTTACGGCACGTATTCGGGTTGGGTGTTCGATGCTTGGTTAGTCTATTGATTTTCAACGCGGTGCAGTTCAAAAACCCTTTAAAATGAAAGAGTGCGGCTTTTTTGGAAAGCCGCACTCGGTAGGTGTTATTTGGAAGGTATTATAGACAGGATGTATGAATTCCGCTCAGTTACGGTCGAGAGGACACCGACGGGGGATAGTAGAACGTCCCCAATGTTTTGAAACTCCTCGTATCAAAAACCTGACGCGCTCCGCAATCGAGACATGCTCGATACGAGCCTTTTTTGTTCGTAAATGGACGGCTCATTGTTTTATGCCAACAACCAAAGAGTTGGCTTAATAAACCGATTCTCGAACCAAATGCTTTACTGGTTCTATCCACTAATGATTCCGCTATCAAATTCTGATCTAAAATCGCCTGCATAACTTCTCTCTTATTCCTTTTCGAGACTCGTCAGCCTTTTGACGCATCCCGTTACATCATTAAGAACGAATTAACGGGAAAGTTTTGCACAACTTTATGATGAAAATTTCATCGAGTAGTTGTCCGAAAAATGCGAAAAATCTTTTACTCCTTTTTCTTACTCACTTAATTCGCTAAAATCATCCAATCGGATTCAGGAGTAATTAGCATGATAAAAACCTCTTTATTAGTTTCTCTGTTGTTTATCATACTTATATCGGCAAATATTCCCGTGAATGCGTGGGATGAGACAGGTCATAAGATAACCGGCTATATCGCCTGGCAACAAATGAGGCCGGATGTGCGCGAGAATGTCATCAAGATCCTCCTTGCCGCGCCGGAGGATGCTCAGCTTTCGACCTTTTTCCTTGGATCGCGTACAAATGATGCGCCGTACGGATCGCGTTCGAACGAAGCTCAAAAACGCGATTTCTTTATGCTTGTCGCGACGTGGGCGGATATGATCAGGGATCGGAATTTCGATACCAGGTATAAGAAATACAATAACGGCAACTGGCACTATCACGACACGCTTTGGACTACCAAAGACGGCAAGGTCGAGTACATTACCACAGCCGACGAGACCGGCCATATGATGGAGAAGGTTGCAGAATTCGACAAGGTTATCCGATCCGCATCGGCTACGAACACCGACAAGGCGATAGCTGTTGCGTGGCTGATGCACCTGATCGGGGATATGCATCAACCGCTGCATACCACGGGCCGCGTCATATTTGGCGAAGAGGATAAGGGCGACCAGGGTGGCAATCTGTTTTCGCTGACTCCGAAGGGCACTCCTCGTGATAAGGCTCTCAATCTGCACTCATTCTGGGACTCCATCGTCAAACAGACTACGCCGAACACGGCCGACGCCTGTGAGGCCGATTATCTTTACCCAATCGCACAATCGATCATGAAAGCAAATCCTTATTCTTCGGTGGAGCAACGGATCGCCAACGGCCAATTTCAGGTGTGGGAAAAAGAAGGGGTCGAACTTTCCGTCAATGATGTCTACAAAGGCCTAACACGATATGAGATGCCTTCTGACGATTATAAGAAAAATGCGTTAAAGATCTCTCAGGAACGGCTCGCACTTGCGGGATACCGATTGGGCAACCTCTTCAACGAGGTTTTTGCAACCCCTCCACCAAGCGCGATCATTCCGCCTGTTGTGAAGCCGTAGAAGGCCAAGATGAACCCATCTGAAATTCTCCGATATTTCGAAGGCGGGCAGGATCGGATCCTGTCCGCCATTCGCGCGATCGTTGATATCGAATCGCCATCGCACAATGCGGAGCGCAGCGCAGCGGTTGCCGATTGGGTCGAAACGGAGGCGCATGCGACTGGGGCCGCGATATCGGTCGAACGCATTATCGTAGACGACGGCCATCATATTATTATCCGAGCATTTTCCGGTGACGGTTCTCCAACCCTTTTACTAGGTCATACGGACACAGTCCATCCGGTAGGAGCGGCAACGCGGAATCCGACACGGATCGAGGGCAATAAAATGTACGGTTGCGGCATTTTCGACATGAAGGCGAATGTCGTCCTAATGTTGGAAACTCTCCGCTTTTTTAACGCGAATGGAATAAAACCCGCGCGACCCATCAACATCTTGCTTTCATGCGATGAAGAGGTCGGAAGCTTTTCCGGGCGGCCCCTGGTCGAACGCGAAGGCGGGAAAGCCAGCCAATGCCTGGTTTTTGAGCCCTCGGCCGACGGCAAACTAAAAACCGGCCGGAAAGGCACCGGATTGTTTCGGCTTGAGGCTATCGGCAAACCCGCTCACGCCGGTCTCGAGCCCGAAAAAGGTGCGAACGCCATTGTAGAGATCTCGCGGCACATCGAACGTATCCACGCGATCGCGAACGGGTCTATTGGGACGACGGTGAATGTCACGACTATGAAGGGCGGCACAACGACGAATGTTATCCCGGAACGGGCCGAGTGTGAGGCCGATGTTCGTTTCGCAACCATAGCCGAAGCCGAGAGGGTCGAGGATGAGTTTCGGTCGCTTAAACCATTTGATGAACGGATCAAGCTTGAAGTACACGGCGGGCTCAATCGCATGCCGCTTGAGCGAACGGCGGCTGTTGTCGCCTTCTATGAAAAGGCTCGCGAATTAGCAGCAAGTTTCAGCTACGAGCTTGGCGAAACTCAAGTCGGCGGTGCATCGGATGGCAATTTCGTAGCAGCACTGGGCATTCCTGTCCTGGATGGGTTGGGCATTACCGGCGGCGGGGCCCACATGTTGAACGAGCATATTCTATTAGATGACGTGGCAAAACGAGCTACGCTTATGACGCTGCTTTTGTCGTCAACATATTGAGCAAATTAGTTCTCTTTTCTTCGGAGGCGCAACTTGTCCGGTGATGGGCGCGGTCTTCAAAACCGTTTGTGAGGGCGCGAGAGCGTTCTTGGGTGGGTTCGACTCCCACACGCCTCCGCCATCCAAAATCGTAATCCTATGATCGATTGGATAGCTTTGAATATGACCCCCGGCGTTGGGCCTCGAGCCGCTACTAAGCTGCTCGAACGCTTTGGCTCAGCGGACGCGGTGTTTCATGCCCGACGAACAGAGCTGGAATCGCTGCGACTCAAACCGGAAACTATAGAGAGCATTCTCAAGAATGAATTTCGCGAAAAAGCAGTAACAGAGCTCGAACAAGTCAAAGCACTCGGCGGCGATGTCCTGATACTGGATGACGGCAGCTATCCAGGTCTTTTGAGAGAGATCGACGATCCGCCGATAGTGCTCTACGTGAAAGGTGACTGGCAGGCGTGTTTTGACCAACCTGGTGTGGGCGTCATCGGATCGCGTATGTGTTCGACCTACGGTGAAAATGCGTCTGAGATGCTTTCGCGCGACCTCGCATCGCGAGGGATCAGTGTTGTCTCCGGACTCGCTCGCGGCATTGACGCTGCGGCCCATCGTGGGGCTATTGCGGGCAATGGAAAGACAGTCGCGGTAATGGGAACGGGTATCGATGCGGTTTATCCCAGGGAAAATACGGGGCTTGTGCGAGACATTCTCGCATCAGGCGGCTGCCTGGTTACTCAGTTTCCCTTGGGAACGCCGCCGATCAAAGAAAATTTTCCGTATCGCAATCGGATAATTAGCGGATTGGCTCTTGGAGTTCTCATTGTCGAGGCGTCAGAACGCAGCGGCTCATTGATAACCGCCCGCCTCGCCTCCGAGCAAAACCGCGAAGTGATGGCGGTTCCTGGAAATATTACATCCAGAAATTCATTCGGCACGAATTACCTGATCAAGAGCGGGGCAAAGCTCGTGCAGCAATGGCAGGATGTTGTAGCCGAGTTACCAAGGGAAATTTCTGCAGCCATCCTGCCGCCGAAGATCGAAAAGTCCGAAGTGGAAAATGCGAATCGGCAACCGGAGCTCATTCCCGCCGATATGAACGAGAACGAACGCATCATCTGGAACCTTCTCACTGCTGATGGATCGACACACATCGATGTCCTGCTTGAGTCCAGCGGCCTTTCGTTTGGCGACCTAAATACGGCACTTGTCGCCCTTGATATTCGAGATCTGATCCGTGTCTTGCCCGGAAAATATTACGCCCGCCGTTTATGATAATGTCCGATCTGCGGCGACCGCCAAATTTCAATATGGTAGACCCTCGCATTGACACGCTGGTGAGATAGGTGTTAGAAGTCAGAACGTCAGCACAAATAATGTGTCTGACCTATTTTTTTCTTATGCGGTCGAAACGTGTGAGCGATTTAGTCCAAATTACGCGGTACTCGAAATCCGATTATTATGAATTGATCAGAGAACTGGACCGCCAGAAAAAACAAAGGATCTTTGAACCACAATTGCCGCTCGAAAGCGTTACAAAGTTACGAGCCAAGAGCGTTACCGCGGCGTCCAAAGAAACAGTCCCAGACTGCCTGGCATGCGGAGTGTGTTGTGCGTTTGCGTTGATCGTTCCCGTTCGCATTGATGATACCGCGCGGTTGGGTGAGTATTGGGATGTTACGCTCGATGGTTCTGAACACAACATTGTGATCGAGCGGGTTCTGCCAAGAGATGTTAGTTCTGGCTACTGTTCTCATCTTGCTGGAGAATTGGCCGATGAGATCGCTTGTCGCATCTATCACGATAGGCCGTTGGTCTGTCGCGAATTTGATGCGGGCAGTGATCGTTGTCACGAGTATCGTAGGATGTACGGCCTTGTACCACGTCTCAATGAAGCCGAAGTCGCCGAGGAGTTGGCGAAACTGACCACCGCGAAACGTGGCGTAATCTCTTTTGCATCGATCGTTTTGGACTCGGTTTCAACCAAGACGGTTTTTTCTAAGGAAGATGGTGGGATAGAGTCGAGCAAGACGATTTATTTGAAGATCGTGGTTTTTGTGGATGAAGAGGAAGAAACAGAGTACGAAATTCACACATACGATGCTTCCAAAGAGATGTGGTTCGAGAGCGATCTGCTCGGGATGACTCTGTCGGAAGCACAGGAATTTATTATATCAAGGGGTTAATTTAGAAAAAGTTTTTATATTGTCGAAAAGTCTGGTAATCATCGAGTTGCTCGGCAAGGCCAAGACGACAAAATAGTATCCGGCTTTGTGGATCTAGTAAGACAAACACCTGAAATATTTCAGGAACATAATATATAGAACAATTCATCCGACCCTTACTAAAGACCACACTGAAATATGGCAAAGAATCTGTTAATAGTTGAAAGCCCGGCAAAAGCAAAGACCATTGAAAAGATCCTCGGAAAGGATTTTCAGGTGAATAGCTGCTATGGCCATATCCGCGACCTTGAAAAAGCCGGAATGGGTATTGATATCGAAAATGATTTTGAACCCCGTTATGCCGTCCCGGACGACAAAAAAAGAGTCGTCAATGAACTGAAGTCATTGGCAAAAAAATCGGATGAAGTATGGCTCGCAACGGACGAAGACCGCGAGGGAGAAGCCATAAGCTGGCATCTGTGCGAAGTGCTGGGCCTTGACCCGATAACAACCAAACGGATCGTGTTTCACGAGATCACTAAACCCGCGATAGAAGCGGCTGTAAAGAATCCACGCACGGTGAATATGAACCTGGTTATGGCCCAGCAGGCTCGTCGGGTGCTGGATCGGATAGTCGGTTTCGAATTAAGCCCGGTGTTATGGCGAAAGATCAGTACGAGCAATAAAAACCTGAGTGCTGGGCGAGTGCAGAGTGTCGCGGTACGCCTTATTGCCGACCGGGAACGCGAGATCAACGCCTTTCAGAAGGAAAGTCATTTCAAAATTGAAGGCTTGTTTATTGCCGATGATATAACCGGAAAATCTGTCACATTCAAAGCGGAAGGGCGAAAACAGAATAATTCGACAGATGCGGAAGCATTCTTGTTGGGATGTATCGGCGCCCAGTATAAAGTCACCGACATAAAGGTGAAACCTGGTAAACGTTCTCCGGCCCCACCATTTACGACTTCAACGCTGCAACAGGAAGCATCGAGAAAACTAGGTTACGGTGTGGCAAGAACCATGCAGATCGCACAGAAGCTGTATGAAAATGGTCACATAACCTACATGCGAACGGATAGCGTGAGCCTGAGCGCTACCGCTTTGGCCGACATTACGCAGACGGTGAGCAGCCTTTTCGGCGATAGATATCAACAGTTCCGTAAATTCAAAAATAAAAACGAATCTGCACAGGAAGCTCACGAAGCCATTCGCCCAACCTACACGAGTACTACATCGATCAAGGAAGAGGAATGGCAAAAGTTATACGAGCTGATCTGGAAGCGAACTATGGCCTCGCAAATGGCCGATGCTGAGCTGGAAAAAACCACAGTTAATATAGAGATCTCCACGAATAAAGAAGAATTAACGGCTTCGGGAGAAGTGTTGAAATTCGATGGTTTTCTGAAAGTGTATCGGGAAGATAAAGACGAGGACGAACAGGAAGAATCATCGGGAGGACTATTGCCGCCGATGACAGTAGGGCAGACATTGCCGCTGTCTGAACTCAGAGCGACGGAACGGTTCAGCCGGGCTCAGCCGAGATACACCGAAGCGTCTTTGGTTAAAAAATTAGAAGAGCTCGGCATTGGCCGCCCGTCCACCTACGCACCAACAATTTCTACGATCCAGAAACGAGAATACGTAGAAAAAAGGGATAAGGACGGTACGCCGAGGGCTTTTCGCGTATTGGTATTAAAAAACGATTCCATCCTCAAAAGGGAAGAATCTGAAAATACCGGTGCGGAAAAAGCAAAACTGTTCCCGACAGATCTAGGGTTGGTTGTGACGGACTTTCTGAAACAGCATTTCGACGTCATCATGGATTATGGCTTCACTGCCAAGATCGAGGGAGAGTTCGATGAGGTAGCTAATGGAAAACTGCAGTGGAACGACATGCTCGAGGAGTTTTACGGCCCCTTCAAAAAGGACGTCGACAACACCATCGAAACTGCGGAGCGTGTAAAGGGCGAAAGGCTGCTGGGCACGGATCCCGAAAGCGGCAAGCCCGTGGTTGCCCGCATGGCGCGCTATGGCCCGATCATACAGATCGGCAGCGTCTCCGAAGAGGAAAAGCCGAGATTCGCAAAGGTCCCGACAGGACAGAGCATTGAAACCATAACCTTTGAAGAGGCTCTGACCCTATTCAAATTGCAGGACACGATGGGCAGTTATGACGGCAAGGAATTGTCTGTAGCCGTTGGCCGTTTCGGGCCTTATGTAAAATGGGGTGACGAATTTGTTTCGATACCCCGCGGCACCGACCTCGGAACGGTGGACACGGAAAAAGCGATCGAATACATAAAGGCTAAACAGGTGGCGGAAGCTCCTGTTGGTGAGTTTGACAATAAACCGATAACGAAAGGAACGGGACGTTTCGGGCCTTTTATAAAATGGGACGGTCTCTACATCAACGTGCCTCGTCGGTATGATCTTGAGAACCTGACCCAAGCCGAGATGAACGAACTTATCGAAGCAAAGGTCAGCAAAGAAGCAAACCGTTACATACAGCGCTGGGAAGATGAAAAAATATCGGTTGAGAATGCCCGTTGGGGGCCTGTCATCAAATTCGGCAAAAAAATAATTTCAATGCCGAGAAAAGCAGATGGCACGCGGTCCACTGCCGATGACGCAGCAACTCTAACGCTGGAACAGGTAAAAACCCTTATTGAGGCCGAAGTGCCAGGAGCGTTTGCCAAGAAGACGAGGCCGTCCGCTAAAAAGGCAAGGCCCAAGAAAACTGCGAAGAAGAATGGCAGATGATGGAGATGTTCGGACTCGCACTGACCAAATTGCGACGCGGTCTATTTGAACAAACTGGTCAATGGGAGTTGTCCGAAATGCAGTGCTCCGGTTCTTTTGGAAAAGTCAACGAAGAATGACGGCACCGTGCGGTATTGCCAAAACGAGGAATGTGATTATAAAATGGCTGTCGATAACACAAACTCAGTTTCAGAGAGCGGAACCATCGAAAAGGTTTCAGCGTAAGGTCTACGAATGAACGAAAATCTCCAATTCCTTCAAGCCTTTTTGAAAAATCCGCTGAAAGTCGGCGCCATTGCTCCGAGCTCAGCGGAATTGGCAGCCGAGATGCTTCAGGGAGTCGAACCGGACGAAGACAACATCGTCCTTGAACTCGGCGTCGGCACAGGTGCGATAACAAAGTATTTGCAGGGAATGATCCCAAACGACCGTTCGTACCTGGGTATTGAACTCGACAGCCACCTGGTCGGCACCCTGAACACAAAATACCCAGATCTCAATATCGTTTGCGGAAACGCGAGCGATGCATATGCGATTCATAAGGATTCCGGCTATGGCAAGGTACGCTACCTTGTATGTTGCCTACCGTTTGTTTCATTGCCAAAAGAAGTTAGTGAGAGCGTTCTGGTCGAGATCGAAAAGTTCATGCAGGAGGGCTGTGTGTTTCGCATTTTCCAATATGCTCACGGTTACTATTTGCCGCCGGCGATCAAGCTCCGCGAATTCCTCAAAATTCGGTACGGTAAATCGAAAAGAAGCCCGCTTGTGTTAAAGAACATGCCACCTGCGTTTACGCTCACGTGGTCAACTGTTTAGTATTTGGGCAAAAATACGCTGTGGTCCTCCCGACCTTGCCATCAGTATTACCTGAAACCTTTCCGGTGTTTTTGTGGTATAGATATATCTATTCGCAAAGATTCAAATTCATTAATTAGGAGATTCCAATGTTAAAACGCAAGGTTTTAGGCCTTTTCTTGCTTTGTGCCTTTTTGCTTCCGACATTTACCTTCGGTCAAATGTCTGTCTACAAGGCGCCGCAATCGGATATTGACAAGATCAAAGATGAGGGTATGAACCGTTCGCAGGTGATGAAGACCCTCAGCTATCTGACCGATGTGATCGGTTCACGCCTGACCGGCTCGCCAAATCTAAAGCATGCCAATGAATGGACGCGTGACACGATGTCAAAGTGGGGAATGCAAAACGCTCATCTTGAGGCTTGGGGACCATTTGGCCGGGGCTGGGCGCTCAAGGATTTTCAGGCTGAGATCGTTGACCCACAGGTGATACCTGTTGCCGCTTTTCCAAAGGCGTGGTCGCCGTCGACTCCGGGCAAGATAACGGGAGACGTGGTCATGCTCGATATCAAAACTGACGCCGATTTTGCCAAATACAAAGGCCAGCTCAAGGGAAAGATCGTATTGATGTCAGCCCCGCGTGACATCGCAGCCGATTTTGGCGGCATGGGCTCGCGAATGACTGACGACGAACTCGCAAAGCTCGCGGCCGCTCCCGATCCGAATGCGCCACGTCCGGCAGGAGCACCGGCCGCCGTCGCTCCGGCGATAAATCCGCAGATGATGGAACGCATCCAGCGTTTTGCCCTCGGTCTCAAGGCGATGAAGTTTCTCGTCGACGAGGGAGCGGCGGTCGCGGTCGATAATAGCCGCGGGGGCAGCGGCGGAACGATCTTTGTCCAGGGCGCGGACGTTGCTCAGGACGTTCCGGCGAACGTGATGGACCTGTTTCGAAGCGAACGGCCGTCGCCGCAGCAGAAAACCTCAGAAGCAAAAATGATCCCGCAGATGGTCGCGGCGAGCGAGGATTACAATCGGTTGGTTCGGATGATACAACAGGGCGTAAAGCCCAAGATGGCCGTTAACATCCAGGGCCAGTATTATGACGACGACCCGATGGCGTATAACACGGTTGCCGAGATCACCGGATCCGATCCGACGCTGAAAAGCGAGCTAGTTATGCTCGGCGGACATATGGACTCATGGCATGCGGGAACCGGTGCGACGGATAATGGTGCCGGCGTCGCCGTCGCTATGGAGGCAGCTCGCATTATCATCGCCAGCGGCCTCAAACCCCGGCGCACGATCCGCGTCGCACTCTGGTCGGGCGAGGAACAGGGGCTCTATGGTTCTACGAACTATGTAAAACAGCACTTTGGCGAAATGAAAGGTGCCTCGTCCCTATTTGGCCCGCCGGATCCGAACGCTCCAAAGCCGGTACTCGTCAAGGGAGAAGACTACGACAAATTGTCGGCCTATTACAACCTCGACAATGGCACCGGAAAGGTCCGCGGCGTTTACATGCAGGGCAATGCGGCTGTCAAGCCGTATTTCGAGGCATGGCTCGCTCCGTTTGCGGATATGGGAGCCAAGACGCTGACGATGTCGAATACGGGCGGCACCGACCACCTCTCGTATGATGGTATCGGTTTGCCCGGTTTCCAGTTCATTCAGGACGTGATCGAATACGATTCACGAACCCACCATTCTAATCAGGATGTTTTTGACCGTATCCAGGCCGACGACATGAAACAGTCTGCAACCATCATGGCTGCCTTCGTATATCAGACAGCAATGATGGATCAAAAAATGCCCCGAAAAGAAATGAAATAGGTTCTTTTCTTTGGTCAATTTCTGCCCGAAAATACCGCATTACAGGATCGGTATTTTCGGGCATTTCTTACTATCGTGGTCCGTTTTTTTGAGCCGGATTATTCGATTCTGGTTTTATCATCGCGGTTTACAATTCTTTACACAGAAAAGTCGTAAAAGCGTGATAAAACGGGCGCATTACGCTCTTTGGGTGAAGCAGTTTATAATGTTTTTGTGATATAAGTAACTAAATCTCTTCGCAAAGATTCAATCAAAATTTAGGAGAATTAATAAATGTTACGACGCAAGATAATGGGCGTACTTTTGATGCACGCCATTCTGCTTCCCACACTGGCTTTTGGGCAAGCAGCCCCGAAGGTCTACGAAGCGCCAAAGGATGTGCTCGACAAGATAAAAGAAGAAGGAACTAAGAACTCGCAGATTATGCAGACACTCAGTTACCTTTCCGACGTGATCGGGCCTCGCCTGACCGCAAGTCCTGGCATGAAACGCGGCAACGACTGGACCCGTGACACGCTGGCCAAATGGGGCCTGCAAAACGCGCATCTTGAGCCTTGGGGACCCTTCGGCCGTGGTTGGACCCTGAAGCGTTTTTACGCAATGGTTAACGGCCCGGCAGCTTTTCCATTGATCGCGTATCCGAAGGCATGGTCGCCCGGCACTGATACGTTGGTCCCGCCACCGGCCGGCCCTGTTGTCGACCCCAAGGCAAAGAAGGGCAAGACTTTAGCCACCGCTCCGGTGGCCGCTCGCGCAAACCAGAACACCGCATATACCGCTGAAGTCGTTCACTTCAACGCAGCTAAGGAAGAGGATCTCGCACAGTACAAAGGAAAGCTGAAAGGCAAGATCGTCCTGCTCGGAGCGATACGGGAAGTTCCGGCAAGATTTGAGGCTCCCGGAAAGCGTGCTACCGAAAAAGAGCTGCTTGATCTTGCAAACGCTCCCGATCCGGCTGCTCCAAGACCTGCAGGCGCAAATCGCCCCGGCGGTTTTCCCGGCGGACCCAATGCTCAGCAGCCAGGTGTCCTATCAGCCGCCGCTCGTTTCCGTTTCTTGTCGGAAGAGGGTGCCGCGATAATCATCGACGGTGCCCGCGGTGATGGCGGAACGATCTTTGTATCGCAGGCGACCGCCGTGCAGCCAGCTCCGGCCGCCGGTGCCGCACCGGGTGCGCCAGGCGCTCCTCAGGGACCGCGTTACTACGAAAAAGGCGCCAATGTGCCGATCCAGGTCAGTGCCGCTGCCGAGCACTTTAACCGCGTCGCCCGGATGGTAGACGCGGGTGAAAAAGTGACGATGACCGTTGACCTCGCCGTGGAATTTCAGGACACGGACACTAACGGCTACAACACGATCGCTGAGATCCCGGGAACGGACAAAGCAGATGAGATCGTTATGCTTGGCGGCCACCTCGACTCGTGGCAGTCGGGAACCGGAGCGACCGACAATGCCGCCGGCTGCTCTGTAATGATGGAAGCTGTCCGCATCCTCAAAACGTTGGGCCTTAAGCCTCGCCGTACGATCCGCATTGCTCTATGGACCGGCGAGGAGCAAGGGCTTCTTGGCTCACGTGCATACGTCAAACAGCATTTTGGCTACCTTGGCGATGGCACAACGCCGGCATTTGGCGGCGGCGGTGGAGGCGGTGCAGCGAATCGCGCTCCGCAAAAACTGACGAAACTTCCTGAGTACGACAAGCTCTCTGCCTATTTCAATATCGACAACGGTACGGGCAAGATCCGCGGCATTTACGAGCAGGGCAACGACAACGTCCGTCCCATCTTCAGCCAGTGGTTCAACTCGTTTCGCGATCCAAAGTGGTACGATGCCGCCAAATACGATAAGGACAAGATCGATATGAGTGCAACCACGATAACAATCTCGAATACGGGCGGGACCGACCACCAGAGCTTTGACGCGATCGGTTTGCCGGGCTTCCAGTTCATCCAGGACGAGATCGAGTACAACCAGCGAACTCACCATTCGAACATGGACGTTTTTGATCGCATCCAGGGCGACGACATGAAGCAAATGGCGATCATACTCGCGGCGTTTGTCTACCAGACCGCGATGATGGACGACAAGTTGCCGAAGAAGAATAACGCTCCTCAATAAGAGGCATATGCTCGCAACTTGGATGGGCCGCTAGAGATCGGTATATCTTCGATCTCTAGCGGCCCATTTTCTGTTTGGTGCCCTGCGCTAAAGCGACAGCTCCATAAAAAGCACATCTGCGTGCGGGTTATTGTAATAACGTTCTATCGGACGAAAGCCGTGGGATTCGTAAAGACTCACGGCCTTTCCCATTTTTGGCGGATATGTGTCGAGACGCATTGATGAGTAACCGATCTCCCGGGCGTCGGAAATAAGCTGCTCGATTAACTGAACGCCGATATTTAACCCACGAAAACCATCATTTACGAACAGGCGTTTCATCTCGCACACGTTAGCGTCGAGCCTTCTTAACGCGATGCAGCCCGCCGGTTTTTCATCCCTGAAAGCCAGGTATAGTCGGCCGTCCGGCCGTGCGTACTTTCCGGGCAGGCCAGCGAGCTCGGCCTCGAATCCTTGAAAACACAGGTCAAGCCCGAGCCATGCTTCATACTCGCGGAAGAGCGAGCGGGCGATCTCGATCTGCTCGGACGTTTCGGCTTGTAAGATGTCGATCATATAGCTGCCGGTTAATTATAATTCCAAATCGCTCATTCCCCGATAACGCCACGGCGAAGATTGTTATAAAATCAAATGTTTATGGAACTAGCGGCCGAAAAATACATGGTGGCGAATGAGCCGTACTACTTACCCCTGAAAAATGAGGTTGAACTCTT
This sequence comes from Pyrinomonadales bacterium, assembly GCA_038245555.1. Classification (GTDB taxonomy): domain Bacteria; phylum Acidobacteriota; class Blastocatellia; order Pyrinomonadales; family Pyrinomonadaceae; genus OLB17. The sequence continues at coordinate 44,116 of JBBRSH010000009.1, forward strand.
CGAAGCGGCTTTTGCGGCAAAGCTGCCCGCGATGCTCAAGGGGCCGACCGGCTGCGGCAAGACGCGGTTTGTCGAGTATATGGCCCACCGCCTTAACCGTCCTCTTATAACAGTAGCGTGTCATGAGGACCTTTCGTCGACGGATCTTGTCGGTCGTTTCCTGCTCGAGGGCGACGAGACGGTATGGCACGACGGCCCGCTGACGACCGCGGTTCGGGCTGGTGCGATCTGCTATCTCGATGAGGTCGTCGAGGCACGCAAGGATACGGTGGTGATCATCCATCCGCTGACCGACGACCGCCGCCGGCTGCCGATCGAAAAACGCGGCACCGTCATCGAGGCGCCGCCCGAGTTCATGATGGTCGTCTCGTACAATCCGGGCTATCAATCGATCCTCAAGGACCTGAAGCAATCCACGCGGCAGCGGTTCGTCGCGCTTGAATTCGATTATCCCGAAGCCGAAGCCGAAGCCGAGATCGTCGCAAACGAAGGCGGCATAGACCTCGAAACCGCCGCCGATCTGGTAAAGATCGGTCAAAAAGTACGCAATCTTCGCGGCCACGGCCTCGAAGAAGGCGTCTCCACACGACTGCTGATCTACGCCGCTCAAATGATCGCCCACGGAATCGCTCCGATCGACGCTGCGAACGTGGCCATTTGCTCTCCCATCACCGACGACCGCGAACTGCAGCGGAGTATCCGCGAGATCGTTACGACGATAATCTGACAATGGAAACGCCCGACATCCGAACCACCCTCCGCGAAACTCCCGCTCGATAAGCTGGGTGAGATGCTAGCGGAACTAAACAACGGAAGCGCGGAGCCGAAAAATGAGTGACCTGACCATTGATTTCCATGACATATTTGAAAGTTGCCCGCACTGCGAGGAGACCTACACCGTTAGTCGTGGTTCCGTCTATGACAATGGTGAAGGAGCAAGTATTTATTTGGCCGCATTACACGAATGTGGAGGTGGTCGAACTGCGCACGTCGCTATTGCGGTAAAAGGGGGTTACGGTGAGTTCCCCGAAACTTGTGCCGCATCGATACAAATAGTGAATGGCGGAGATGACTTTGAAATGTCATTGGTTGAGCCCGAATACTCGCCATGGAAAGACCTCGATTATCTTGGTCGATTGCTCCGCCGAGAAGAAATTCTAAGTGGTTCGCTGAAAGATACCTTTTTTCACCTCGCCGATCACATAGTCACGGAAAATCCGGCTATTAACGGTTACTTATGCCAGGCTTATCCACCAGTCGAAAAATAGTCTTTGTCGCGTCCTTCTTAGTCGTGGTGACAGTAATAACGATTGCCGTCGAAATCTACAGCAAACGGCAGAATCTTGGCTTGATTGGCGACTCGTTTTCCATATATCCACCAGAGTGGTTCGCGCCGATCAACGATCCCAACAAACCCGACTGGGAAATCCTGCCGCAGGAAGCAAAACCTGGCGAAGTTATTTTGTCGAAGCGCAATGAGCTTGGCATCTTGTCGAACTTTGCGGCGACGCCGTTTGAGTTGGACGGCGAGCGATACGCTTCGGTCGAGGGCTTCTGGCAAGCGATGCTCTACCCGGATATCTGCCCCGACTGCGAGCCCGATCCGCGTTTCATTTCGAAGAAAGTGACGTGGAAATATTACCGGTTTCAAGTTGTGCAAATGACAGGGTTTGAGGCGAAAGCCGCCGGAACGCTTGCCGAGGAGAATATGAAAACACTCGGCATCGACTGGTGTACATTCGATGGCAAGAGGTTTCCGTATCGTTCCACAACACCCAGCGAACATTACCGGCTTATTATGAAAGCGATGCGGGCCAAGGCCGAACAAAACCCCGAAGTAAAACGCATCCTGCTCGCCACGGGCGACCTGATCCTAAAGCCCGATCATCACGGGGAAGAAAACCCGCCGCCCGAGTGGAAATACTACGAAATTTGGATGCAGATCCGCTCCGAATTGCAGAAGCCCGCACATTAGTAAGGGCTTAACACCCAACGTTGAATGTTAAACCCTTGCTTAGGCGCGGGTTTCAGCAATTTTCGCGACCCGACTTATTTCGAAGCTGTTGTTTGTTTCTCTTTCGGATCAAACGGAGCGGCCAGGTATTTCTTAACCGACTCCTGAGCATTGTCGTAATTGTCGCCGAGGTTTTCGGCCCGTTTGTATGCCGCAACAGCCCGCGTGCGGTCGCCTTTGGCATCGTACGAATTGCCCATCTTGATGTTTGCCCAGACGGACAGCCAGGGTGGATTTAGGTTTCCGCCGAGGGCAGCCTTAAAATTATCGACCGCGAGATCATAATTTCGCTGTTCGAGGAATAAAAGGCCTAAGTGATAGTAGATCCACGAATTCGAGCGGTCGAGTTTTAGAGCTGCTTCAAACTGTGCCTGTGCCTCGACGTAGTTCCCGTCTTTGAATTGTTCGATACCGCGCCGAGCTATGGACGAAACCCGAAGCTCGGGAGAGATACGCAGTAATCTAAAACTAGGGTCGATAATGACCTCGAGCGGTTTACCGTCGGACTCGATGTTAAAATCGGCGCTGGACTCCGGCATGTCGAGAGTTACGGTCTTGTTCCCGCCTTCGCCCTCGGACCGAAGCATTACATCGACCGGCAGTTTCAAATTGTCATAGTTCTGCTTGACCGTTCCGCGAGTTACAAACTTCCCGGCTTTGGTACGGATGATCATGTAGTCCGCCGAAAATTCGGGGACACCGGTACCCTCGACCCACCGGGCAAAGAAGTAGCGCATGTTTTGTCCCGCAATTCGGGAGGTCAGCTTTTCAAAGTCGTCGATCGACGCCGACCTACCGCGATTTTCCTGGAGGTATGTTTTTAACAACTGGTCGAATTTCGCGGCGCCGAGCGTTTCGCGAAGCAATGTGAAAACCAACGCACCCTTGCCGTACATAATGTACTGGTAGGCGATAGACTGGTCGTCCAGGTTTGCGGGAGCGCGTAGCAGAGACGCCGTCTGTTCGAACGTAAGAGATTTTTCAAGCAGCTCGCGGCGAAGATTTTCGAGTTTAGGGCCGTCCATCTGGCTCTCCCGAAATGAGAATGCACTGTACTCCGCCAATCCTTGAGAGAGCCATGCATCATCAAACGACTTTAGCCCGACAGTCAGTCCCCACCACTGAAAAGCGGCCTCCCGCTGAAGCCGTTCGACCGTGACGTCGCGAGCCTCTTCGAACGGCCTCGCGGCAACAAACAGCATTCCTTGGGCCGAGTAATAGTCGAGACTATCGTCATCGATCTCAATAACGTTGAGATGCTTGGAAGTGTCGGCCGCGCCAAAGCGCTTTTCGTAATACTCAAGCGCCTTCCCGAGTGTTTCGCCATATCGGGCGGCACGTTCGTCGTTTCCGGGACGTGTGAAAAACTGCAGCTCGTAACTCCCCAGACGCATCGTTTTTGCCGAATATCGGCCGTATGCAAAGTTACCGACCAGGGCAGGCCGCGACTGAACAAAGTGATATTTTCCGCCAGTGTTTGTAACCGCCGAATCGCTGTATCCGACGAGCGTCAGACCGGCCGGAAGGGAAATATTTATTTCGGACGTCGCGAGGTCGGCGGCATAATCGTGAAAGGGAAACCACCGGGCGGCGTACATAAGGTAACCCTGATCGTTACCGATATACGCAAGCCTCTTTGACAGCAGCGGGCCGCCGGCAGGGAGTTCGAGCACCCCGCTGTATTTGAAACGAAGAGTGATCGACGAGCCCTTCGTTACGTTATCGCCGAGATCGATCCGGACATTAGGGCCAATGTCGGCAACGCCTGTCTGGTCCTGAATGAAGGTCAAGCCCGGAACCACCGTTGCCGGCGGCTTGACAGCAGATTTTGTCGCCGATGGATTTACAGTGGCGGACATTGGCCTGTCCTGCCGTGTAATGCTGTCAACTTTAAGTGAACCGTTTATCTCGAAGGTTAGCGATCGAGTGTCTTCGAGCGGCGTAAGTGTTACGTCGACGGTCGCGTTGATCTTCCGGTCGGTCGGCGCGAGTGATACATCCATTAGATAATGGGTCACGTCGAAAGCCGGCCGTTTTACGGCCTGAGCAAAAGCTGAAATTGAAAAAACGGTCAATAATGCAACCGCTGGAAAGACATTTCTGATGATCTTCTTCATTCTAATAGCCGGCTCTTAACCGGAACGGTACCCGAAAAATAATGCTACCTTATGATGTCTGCAAAACAGAAATCGTTCGCCTACCTGACGTATATCGGATTTGACATGATCCAGGGCAGTTGATCGAAGGGCGGTCCCAGGTCATCCTGGTAAACTTCTACGCGATATTCACCGGGGCCGGCCGCATCAAAAATGTACTCCAGGCCGCTGTTTTCACCGAGCTTCTCGCCGTCCTTAAATCCAACGAATCGCCCAGGAACAGGTGACGAAGCCCGCAACCGGAGCCCGGCCGCCGTCTTTACTTCGTCACCCTCGATCGCTCCGGCGTCGCCGCTCAACGCGGTAAAACGAAAACCGGTCGAGTCGCCCAGAGTATCAAGACCCGTAAAAAAATGCCCTTTGCGTATCGCATCGATCAGGCTCTCTCGGGTTAGAGAAATGTTTTTCGCAAGCTGCACGTGGATCCTGGCAATGCGAAATACGCGCTCGTATGGGTCGATCTTAAAATTGATCCACTTATGCCCAGCATCGTCGCTAAAAATATGGAATCCGATATTTGAATGTGCGTCAATGCCCGTAAAAAGCGTGATACGCCGCTGTTTGGCGATCTCGTCAAACTGACGAAGGTTGGCATCCGGCCGTTTGAGCATCTGGACGAACGTAAGATCCGGATACGCCGAACCGGACCAGAGCAAGTCCAGCGGCGCGAGCAGCGGGTTGATCTGCTTCGCAGCGGTGTTCAGGCTAAAGACCTCAATACCGTCGAAATCGGAGTTCCACGATTTGAATTTTTCTGGATAGGTGATTAGTGCAAGCCGATTGGCCGAATGGATCTCCTGTAAAGCGGTGGACGTCGAGCCCTTGTAATAGCCGCCGGCATCGGCATGTCCGGGGAGCATCAAAAATCGGTCGGACTCGGCCGTATCGAGTTCATTTCCGCCTATGAAAAGAGTCTTTCCAAAGACACCGTTCAGCGTCAGAGACGCCGTGTCATAATCCGCCGACGAGTGCTCGGTCATCAATACAAAATCAAGGCCATTCGAATTTGCCGCCGCGATCAACTCGTCAAAACCACCCGTACTATGTCCGCCAAGCGATGTATGTACGTGAATTACGCCCTTGTATTCATTGAATAGAGGGTCGACGGTTGCGACTCTCTGCGATTGGATCTGTTGGATCCTGGCAGCACGCTCACCAGTTCTATATCGGCGGTAAATAAACGGGATCTGGATCAGCAGCAGAGCGACGAATAGGACGAGTAATATTCGTTTGAGGTATTTCACGCTAATCGTTTAGAAAGTCGACCGATACGACCTGCTCGGCGATCGACCTTCCGAGAGCTACAACTTCCTGGTGCTTCGGATGATCCGTATAAATATCAAGCCCGCGGCGATCCGCAAATGTTGCGACGAGCCCGGTATCGAATGAACGATCGAGGTGCAATATATCCGACCCAACTTGTAGGCTCATTACCTCCGGAATAGTGCCGGCTAATTCTTGCAGCTTTGCGCGATGTTCGGACCGGACATTTGGGTCGATATCGGATCTGTATTTCCAACATACGATGTGAATCAGCATTATCTTATTTTCTCACAAATGATTTGAGTTTATCGCGGACAAACATCGATTCATCGAGCGTCGCCGGAAACTCACGGCTGACGATCTCGATCGTGATCATTGCTTTATAAATAGGATTGTCGACCTCGGTCTTGGCGGCATATGGATGGCCGGGTTCATCCTTGAACTCAACGGTCTTGTAAAAACGTATTTCGCGGTCGTTACTGTCAAACAATCGGAACTCTAGCGGGACGTAACTATCTGCCCTGAACGCAATGTTCATTCGGGACGCCACCGACGACTTGCCCGGCCTTAGTTTTCCATCAACGACGAAAACCTTCTTGCCATCGATCTCTTTTTCTTCAGCGAAGCGAAAATCGAAATCTTCCCATTCGCCCAACAGCTCTCCTGCCGTCAATCCTCCAAAAAACATCTTGTGGGTATCGGTCTCGCGAAAATCGCCCCGCGAAGGAGCGTATGTGACGACTACGGTCTTCTGTCCCTTGTGCTCGAATGTCAACGAACCCAGATCGCTTTCCTCCGCGGGTTTGATTATCTGGGTTAGCGTCGTAGTTGAGTCAGGAGTTTGCTTTCGCCAATTGTCGATCTCGTAGATCTTGTCCGGTTCGTCCGGGGTTCGGACCGTAAAACGAACCCGCATCTTCCGAAATGCTGCCGCATCTCGCTTAAGATATTCGGCCACGATCTGGTCGCCCCGGTCCGATCGTATGGAGGTATTCGACGGGTTCGAATTCGTCTCAACGGGTGCCCGGCCGCATCCAAAAACAAATAATATGAAAACCAAGAACAAAAGATCTTTCAATTGAACACCTCTTTTCGCGGTCGAACTACTTTGCATTTCCAAGCCTTTATACATATATTAATGCAAATCCGTCAATCTTCGCCGAATCTAATTACTCGGTTGACTGCTGGAACACACGTCAGTCTCGCGTGATCCGGCATTTGGGTACAAATTTCAAGCAAAAGGATCGGTATGAACGAAACGGTGATCGCCTTTCAGAAGGTCAGTAAGACATATAACACAGTTCATGCTCTCGACAGCGTAGATCTGACGATCCCGAAAGGAGCCCGCGTGGCCATCATGGGCCAGTCGGGTTCGGGAAAGTCGACGCTTCTCAATCTGATGTGCGGCCTGGACGTACCGACCTCGGGAAATATCTTATTTGAAGGCCGCGACCTATCCTTGATGAACGACGACGAGCGGACGCTTCTCCGGCGAAATAAGATCGGCATGATCTTTCAAACATTTAATCTCATGCCGACGCTCAATTGCCTCGAAAATGTCGCCCTTCCTCTCAGGCTCGCCTCGACGGGAGCGAGGAGTGCCGAAACTAAGTCACGTGAGGTCCTCGGACGAGTCGGTTTGACCGGCAGGCTCGATCACATGCCGGACGAGATGTCGGGCGGAGAACGGCAGCGTGTCGCCATCGCGCGGGCGCTTGTTTTTACACCGTCGATCCTGCTTGCGGATGAACCGACGGGAAACCTTGATTCGGCAACCGGCGACGAGATCCTGCGCCTGCTCGATGATGTTCATCGCGAATTCGGCATGACGATAATTCTGGTAACTCACAACGAACATGCGGCGGCGATCTGCGAGCGCCGAATCGACCTGCTCGATGGACGGATCGTGCACGATGGTGCCGCAGACAAACTTCCAGACATCCCACAATGATCACAGCCCTCAGTCTGATCGTCTTCCGAGACTGGCGCCGGCACAAGCTGCGGCTCGTCTTAACGGTAGCGGGAATTGCCCTCGGTACCGCGGTCTTCTTTGCCATCCGCACAAACAATACGACGCTCGTCACCTCACTCCGATCGACCGTCGAGAAACTTGCCGGCAAGTCAACGCTTCAAGTCATGGCGGGCGAGGCCGGGTTTTCGCAGTCTCTGCTCGATCAGGTCCGATCAACGGCGGGAGTCGATCAGGCCGAACCAGTTACCGAGACTGTTGCCGCACTTCCGTCAGGCGAGCGGATACTGATCCTCGGCCTCGACACGGCGAGCGACCTCTCCCTTTATACGAGTACGATCGATCAGGGTGATCTCACGGTCAAAAACCCCTTGGCGTTCACCAACCGAAAAGACTCGGTTGCCATCACCAAAAGCTTTGCTGAGCGGCGTGCATTGAAAGACGGCGACCGATTTATCGTAAATGTTCAGGACGGGCCGCGGGAACTGACCGTCCGCGGCATATTCGGCAGTGGCGGCCTCAGCGAGATCTATAACGGCGACGTTGCGGTCATGGACATCTACTCAGCCCAGGAGATGTTTGGCCGCGGCGATCATATCGATCGCATCGACATCGCAAATAAGGCCGACGTTGATGTCGACACGCTCCAGTCGCGTCTCGAGGCATGGCTGCCAAGCGGCTTAAAGGCAATAAAGCCTGACCTCCGAGGTGAGAGCCTTGAAAATTCCGTCGCGTCTTTGAACTATGGCCTGACCGTAATGAGCTTCCTCGCCCTAACGATCAGCATATTCATCATCTACAACTCATTCAGCATCAGCGTTAGCCAGAGGTGGAAAGAGATAGGCGTCTTACGTGCGATCGGCGTTACCCGTCGACAGGTCCAGCTGATGTTTGTGCTTGAGGGGTTATTTGTCGGAGCTATTGGTTCGGTGGCCGGTGTCGGTCTGGGATTCGGGTTGTCAAAGCTCTCCGTTCGTTTCGTCGGCGACGTCACCGCGTCGTTCTACGGGGTTTCCCCGATCTCCGAAGGTGTAAAGTTCAGCCAGGTTTTCGCACTTGAGGCTGTCGCGGCCGGATTGATAGCTTCCCTGATCGCCGCCTGGATCCCTGCACGGGCAGCCTCAAACCTCGAACCCACATTGGCACTTCGTAACATCGAAACCCGCGAGAAAGGCGCGGTATCGGGGCGGCCGCGATGGGTCGCAGGTCTGATCTTTCTGGGCGCCGGACTCGCCCTGACCCGATTTGCCCCCACCGAGGTAAACGGGAACATACAGCTTTTTTATTCCTTTTTCATCATGTTCGGCATGATACTACTCGTTCCAAAGTTCATCAGGATCGGAGGAAGGATCTTACGGCCTGTGATGGATCGTCTGTTTGGTGCGGAGGGGTTGATGGCCATCGAGACAATGGTCCACGCTCCGCGACGGACCACCGCGACCGTGATCGCGCTTATGATCGGCCTGTCATTTGTGGTTTCAAATAGTTCTTTTATCCAGAGTCAGAAAAAAGCGATGAACCGTTCGCTCGATCGGGCGATCGCCGCGGATATGCTGGTCGCCTCATCCAGCGAGATCCATTCGCGGACATATCATTTCAGCGCGGCTACGGCGGACAAGATCAAGTCGCTTCCGGGTATCGAAACAGCGGATGCCCTGCGGGTTACATCGGTCGAATACGATGGACAAGAGGTCGCGGTAATGGCACACGAAATGCCACAGTTTTTTAAGATATCGCCCGATCTACTCGATGTCGGCGATAAGGAAACGGCGATCGAAAGCACCTCTAACGGTACGGGAGCTCTTGTTTCAACAAATTTCGCAAATCGATGGGCAATTAGACCGGGTGATTCGATCACTATTTCCTCACCAACCGGCCCTGTCGTGTTCAAGGTGGCCGGTAATCTCGATTATTACCGTTCGGACAAGGGAACAATATTCTTTGACCGCAGCGTTTATAAAAAATACTGGGGCGACACCAACGTCGACTATCTGTTCCTAAAAGTGAAACCGGGAACGGACCTTCAATCACTCAGATCGAGCATTGCCTCGACCCTCGGAGGGTCCGAACGCGGGTTTATTTACACTCACGACGAATATAAGAAGTGGACATCCGGCATCATCGACCAGTTTTTCGCGCTGATGTACGTCCAGATGTTCATAGCCGCCTGTGTCGCCGTTTTGGGCCTCGCTAACACAATGGTTATCTCCGTTTCGGAACGACGACGTGAGCTTGGCATTTTCAGGGCGGTGGGCGGCCTGCGTCAACAGGTAGCAAAAATGGTGATCATTGAGGCGGTCGCGATTGCTTTGATCGGATATGTGACAGGCGTTTTGGCCGGCCTGTTTAATTCGTACTATCTCGTGACTGCCGCGGTGAGGATAATTGCAGGCTATTCATTGCCCCTGGTTATTCCATATTTCGTAATGATGATAGCGGCCCCGGCGATAATCCTGATCGCCGTGATATCTGCCGCCGTGCCGGCACGAAACGCGGCAAGGTCTAATGTTGTCGAAGCCATCGGATATGAATAGATCATTCTGAGGACATCTCACCCGAAAGTTCCTGATTCTCGCACCATTCGCGTGTGATCCGATGACGGTAGTCGAACATTTTTTCAAGTTTTGGAACAATGGCGAACGGTGCCGCCAAAACCCCCAATATCCACATCGGCGGCTCGAATTCGATATCATCCCGCAGGACCGCTCCGTCCGGATGCGGTTCGATCAAGTGCGTGTGCCGCCAGCTCCTAAACGGACCCGAGATCTGGACATCCTCAAACATTCGCGGCGGGTCGTAGGCCGTGTGCTCCGCTACCCAACGCGATGTGATGATCCCAAAGATCTTTGTATCAATGATCGCCCGCGAGCCTATCTCCTTGATATTAGCTTTCTGGACGATCACCGCACTTTCCCAGGGAGGCACCAATCTCTCAAAAGCGTCGGGTAATTCGTGAAAACCAAAAACTCGTTCCGGCAGAGCGTTGATCACTGTTTCCTTGACGAATCTCATATGATTTCAACAATACCATAGACCGAAACCGTCAAAGTCCGACACGTCGACTGTAGTGTCGTTAATATCGGGACTTTGAAATCATTATCCGAAACTGGTCTAATCGTCCAATCAACTTGATCTCATTACCTGACCGATGGAGTTATTCGAAAATGGCGCAAACCGTAGAAACTAGCAGCGAGAATATTGGCGACACGATCTCACAATCGAAGATCTGGCAAGTGATCGGTGCGTCGGCCGTTGGTACGATGATCGAGTGGTATGACTTCTACATTTTTGGAAGCCTCGCCGCGACTATCGCCCCGCTGTTTTATCCGCCTGAAAATCAAACATTTGCGTATATCGCATATCTCGCGACCTTTGCGGTCGGCTTTATCGTGCGGCCGTTCGGTGCCTTGTTTTTTGGCCGGATCGGCGATCTTATCGGCCGTAAATACACGCTTCTCGTCACCCTGCTGATCATGGGCGGCGCGACGGCGCTGATCGGTTTGCTTCCGACATATTCCCAAATAGGGATCGTTGCGCCGATCGTGCTGCTGCTGATCCGTGTCTTTCAGGGACTTGCCCTCGGCGGACAGTATGGAGGTGCAGCGGTATATGTGGCCGAGCATGTGCCGGATAAAAAGCGCGGTTTTTACACGTCGTTCATTCAGATCACCGCGACTCTCGGGTTCTTTCTTTCACTGGCAATTATCCTGATCGTTCAAAACACGATGAGCGCGGACCAGTTCAGCGGAAAGGCAGGTTCATTTGGTGGCTGGCGAATACCTTTCCTGATCTCGATCTTGCTGGTCGGCGTCTCGATATACATTCGCTCGCGTATGAAGGAATCGCCCATCTTTGAGCAAATGAAAACCGCCGGGATGACATCGACAAATCCGCTGATCGAGGCCTTTACCAAGTGGGAGAATCTCAAGCATGTCCTGATCTCGCTCTTCGGCGCTACAGCCGGTCAGGGTGTCGTCTGGTACACAGGGCAGTTTTACGCGCTCTTTTACCTGCAATCCATACTTAACCTGAACGCCACGTCCGCAAACTATATCGTGGCAATTGCTCTGCTAATAGGACTTCCGTTCTTTATTATTTTTGGCGCTCTCAGCGACCGGATCGGTCGAAAATGGATCATTCTGGCTGGGTGTCTGTTAGCCGTCCTCACCTACATGCCGATATATAAGGCAATGCAGTCTGCTGCCGGATCGAATGTAGTCACCGCGACTTCGCAAAAAAATCCGACGACCGGGGCCATCTCGCTAACGCCCCAGTCTATGGATGACGGCGGCAATCTGGTTGCCGCCCAAAAGGTCCTGCCGTACACGTCGCTTGGCGATCTGACCTCAAATCCGCAGGCGTGGAAGCTGATCCTGCTCATTTTTATCCAGGTGTTGTGGGTGACGATGGTCTACGGCCCGATCGCGGCCTATCTCGTTGAGGCGTTTCCGGCGAAGATTCGCTACACAGCGCTTTCGCTGCCTTATCACATTGGGAACGGCGTCTTCGGAGGCCTGCTGCCGCTGATCGGATTGTCGGTGGTGGCCCAAACCGGCAATATTTATGCCGGGCTCTACTACCCAATGATCGTCGCCGCGATAACGTTTGTCGTGGGAGCTATCTTCTTGCGTGAGACGCACGGACATAAGATCTGGGAAGAAGTCCAAAAGTAAGGCTCCGCCGGCACGTTATAAGTTATTAACAACTTTGGCACGGAGACCAGCTTCTCGCGAAATTTGTATCGCTATGCTTAATAGAGGATCAGGCAACGGAAACGGCGTTATTTAGCAACGTCCAGACCTTTTCCAAATGGTGCTCTTCGACGCGGATGCTGCCGACCGAAAGTCTTATAGTAAATTTGCCGTTGAGCTTTGTGTGTGACAAGTATGCGTCGCCGGATGTATTGATCTCGTTCATGATCCTCTCATTAAAAGCGTTGAGATCGCTGACACCGGCGGGACAAGCTCGAAAACATACGAGGGCAAATGGAACGGGCGCGAGCATTTCCCAATCCGGCGACTCCTCAACCCATGAGGCAAAGAGTCGCGCGAGCCGGCAATGCTCGCGTAGACGAGCGATCAATCCGTCACGGCCGAAGTAGCGGATAACGAACCAAAACTTTAGAGCCCGGAACCGGCGTCCGAGTTGGATGCCATAGTCCATACCGTTTTTCACGGCTTGCTCATCGCTCGTCTTCAAGTACTCGGCAACTAGTGAAAAAGCGTCTTTAAGAAGACTAAGGTCTTTGCAATAAAGAACCGAAAGGTCGAACGGCGTGAATAGCCATTTGTGCGGATTGACTACGATGGAATCGGCACGTTCCCAGCCTTTGAAGTAGTGTCTAAACTCTGGAATGATCGCCGTCGAACCTGCGTATGCGGTGTCGACGTGCAGCCAAATTCCATACTTTTCACAAATATCCGCGATCGCATCGACCGGATCGACGCTCGATGTCGATGTTGTGCCGACCGTTGGGATAACGCAGATCGGTTTATGGCCGGCGGCAATATCCTCTTCGATCGCGGCGGCGAGCCTTTCGGGGATCATTTCAAACCGTTCGTTGCACTCGATCTTTCTAAGGCTGCGGAGGCCCAGGCCAAGCGTTATCACGCCTTTGTCGATCGATGAATGAACATGTTCCGAGCAATAAACACGAAGCAGCGGAACGTCATCGCGGCCACTCATTCCCTGGTCACGAATATTAAGACCAGCCTTTTCACGGGCCGCCGCAATCGCATGCATTGTTGAGACCGACGCTGTGTCGTAGATAATCCCTTCAAACCCACCAGGCAGGTCCATCATCTGTCGCAGCCAGTCGAGCACAACATCCTCAAGCTCGGTCGACGCCGGAGACGTGCGCCACAGCATCGCTTTCATATCGAAAGCGGCCGACAGCATCTCGCCAAAGACACCTACAGAACTCGTCGAGGTCGAAAAAAGTCCGTGAAAGTTCGGATGGTTCCAATGTGTTACCGCTGGCAGAATAAGTCGATCCACATCGGCGAATATGTCTCCAAAATTCTCACCGGTTTCCGGAGCCGAAGCTGGAATATTGCTTTTCAGCCAATTCGGCTCGACTTGCGAAAGCACCGGAAACTCCTCGATATGCTCGAAATAGTTCGCTATCCAGTCGACGATCTCATAACCGTACTTACGGAATTCATCCGTCGGCATGTCGCCAAATGTTCTCCATTTTTCAGTCATTTTGTAATGGCGGTGTTTTCTTCACCAACAGCTAGGGGAAGTTTGTCTGTAAAAGAACGTGTTATCTATATTTCTTACAAACTGGTTAATATTTACGCTGGAACTCGCGTTCGCAAGGCGACTACATGAGGAATAGCAGCTTTAAATACCTTTATATCCGCGTCATTTGGGGTAGAACCGTTTCTGGTATGTGACGCTAGAACGTACACACCCGGTTGATCGTGCATAGAACCTTTCCCTTTGAATTTCAAGTGACCGGCTTCATGAAAAATCGTGGCACATACATGAGTCAATAGTTCACATCTATTCCAGTAGGCTTCTGCAACCCCAGCAGTGGCACCCGACCCCTTTATTGTTAAACCTTTTACATTTTCGTTGCCAATAGCCTCCTCCGGACGCTCACCTACACGCTTCATAATACTTCCCGAGCCCTGAAATCCGATATTTGTTAAAAACACTACTGCATCAAATCTGCCCGGGGTAATCGTGGCGTCACCCGCAACAACGCGGGCTCGGGCACTACTAATTCCCCCACCCACTAACGGCGTCAGGAATTGTGTGTTGAGCAGATTGGCGATTTCAAGACGCTTTACATCAGTAATTCCGCATAACTCAAAAACCCACAAAGTAAAATTCATAAAGTACAGTCTCCATTATCAAGAATAAACTCTCACGAAATAGTCGGATGGATAAAACTGCAGAGTCGACTTGCCGAAATCCAAGGACCTCCTGACAGTGTAATGAATGATGTATTTGCCACCAAATACCTGTCACGGACTGTCTCGACAAGAATCCTGAAAGCCTTCTTTCCTTCCGATGGCCTATCGCGAACAATCAAGAAAAAAACCGGGCGACCGCAAACATTTGTTGCTGGCTTCGGCAATCATTGCATTGGGTTGTGCGTTTTGCATTTAGCTTGGCCTGAAAACAAACAAGCAAGCAACTTAAACTAGGACACCGCCGGAATTTATATCAAATACGTCACAAGCTCGTAAAACGCAAAAGACACTCGACAGTTTTCGTAACCTATGTATAATAGCACCTACGAATATCTCGCCAACGTCTTAAGAACTGAAGATTTACGTGTCGTTTGCATCTCTCCCGATTTCGCGAACGACAAGCTCTTATTTTCCAACGGGGAAAACTATGGCAAGCGCGCCGGCCGAACAGGAACAATCGAACGAAGGGTTCATACGCGGGCTCGGGCTGCTCGATTCGACGATGATCGTCGCCGGATCGATGATCGGTTCGGGGATTTTCATCGTTTCTCCGGATATCGCGCGACAGGTAGGCTCACCCGGCTGGCTTTTGGTCGTCTGGTTGATTACCGGACTGTTGACCGTCGGAGCGGCGCTTTCTTATGGCGAGCTTGCCGCAATGATGCCACGGGCTGGCGGAATGTACGTATATCTAAGGGAAGCCTACGGTTCGTTATGGGGCTTTCTTTACGGTTGGACGCACTTCATGGTTATCGGCACCGCGACGATAGCCGCCGTCGCCGTCGCCTTCAGCCGATTCACGGGCATACTCATTCCGCAGATCTCTGAGTCAAATTACATCATCAACCCCGTTCGGCTGGGATCATCGAGCTACGCATTTTCACTTTCTACGGCGCAATTGCTCGGGATCGTGATGATAGTTTTTCTGACAATTATTAATACGCGCGGGCTAAAACTTGGTAAGCTCATCCAAAATGTTTTCACGTTTGCGAAAACGGGTTCGCTCATAGCTCTGATCGTTTTGGGCATAATTGTCGGGCTAGTATCCTACCCAGCGATCGCCGGGGCGAATTTCGGCGATCTCTGGAGCAGCCGCGGGGGCCTTCAACCGGTAGGCGAGGGGTTGACCGCCGCCACTACGTTCGGGCTGTTCGTGGCATTGTGTGTGGCTCAAACTAATTCTCTTTTCTCTGCGGACGCCTGGCATAACGTAACCTTTACTGCGGGCGAAGTTAAAGATCCGAAACGTAATCTACCACTGTCGCTTTTGCTTGGGACGGGCGGCGTAATAGCTTTGTATCTGCTTGCGAACATCGCATATTTGGTAACGCTTCGGTTCGAGGACATGCAAAAGGTTGCAAGTGATCGCGTGGGTTCGGCGACTGCCGAGGTGATTTTCCCGGGCGTGGGAGCCGGCCTCATGGCCGTCGCGATCATGATCTCGACGTTTGGCTGCAATAATGGATTGATCTTCGCCGGTCCGCGGGCCTACTTCACGATGGCCCGCGACCGACTGTTCTTCCGTAAGGCAGGCACCTTGAACAAGTTTCACGTGCCGGCTTGGGCTCTGGCTATTCAGGGGATACTGGCCGCGCTCTATGTTTTGCCCCGAACGGTACGTCCTGACGGAAGCTACGGCAGTCTTTACAATGACCTGCTCACGTACGTTATCTCCGCTGCCCTGATCTTTTATATTTTGGCGATAGCAGCTGTTTTCGTGCTCCGCGTGAAACAACCGAATGCCGAACGTCCGTATAAAGCATTTGGTTATCCGATAATACCGGCGCTATATTGCATCGGCGCGGCAATCATTCTCGTTGTGCTGTTTGTTTATCAGACAACGGCGACCTGGCCCGGACTGTTGATCGTTTTGACGGGCGTGCCGGTTTATTTCATCTGGAGAAGTTTATCCGCCGGGGATTCGGCGGAACAGTCTTGATATTTCATTTCACTGGAGGTTTCTATGTCACTTTTTGCGACTAAACCAATTTCGAAGATCATTGCCGAGGCCGAAGAGACCGGCACTCACACTTTTAAGAAAACGCTAAGTTCCCTTGACCTTACGATGCTCGGCGTCGGAGCGATCATTGGAACCGGTATTTTCGTTTTGACCGGACAAGCTGCCGGAAAGCACGCCGGTCCCGCGGTTATCATTTCGATGATCATTGCCGGTATCGTGAGCGCTTTCGCCGCACTGTGTTACTCAGAATTTGCGGCCAGTGTTCCGATCTCTGGCTCGGCATACGCGTACGGTTATGGAACGCTTGGCGAATTCGTCGCGTGGATCATCGGATGGGACCTCATTCTCGAATACGCCTTCGGTGCGGCAACCGTAGCTGTCGGTTGGTCGGGATATGTCGTGAGTCTTTTTCGTGACACGCTCGGGATAAATTTCCCGCTTGTATTGAGTAAAGGGCCCTTTGACGAGATAAAACTAGCGGACGGCTCCGTCATACATGGAATTCTCAACGTGCCAGGCGTGCTTATTGCAGTCGCGGTAACATTGCTGCTGATTCGCGGTATCAAGGAGTCGGCGAGCTTCAATTCAATAATCGTTCTCGTCAAAGTTCTTGTCGTTGTCCTCTTTATTGTGGCTGGTATCGGCTATGTCTCTCCGGACAACATCCTGCGGCAAGGCTGTCCCGCCGATCTTCCTAATTGTAATCAGTTCATGCCATACGGCTTTAGCGGAGTGATAACGGGCGCGGCGGTAATCTTCTTTGCCTATATTGGTTTTGATGCTGTTTCGACCGCTGCACAGGAAGCAAAGAACCCGCAAAAGGATATGCCGATAGGAATTATGGGCAGTCTTGCGAACTGTACGGTGCTCTATATTTTGGTCGCCGGGATCATGGTCGGTCTTGTCGATTACAAGCTTTTGACCACTGCCGCTGCTCCGATCGCCGTTGCTATCGACGCTGCTCTGCAGCAGGCGAAAGGAACC
>JBBRSH010000010.1:0-60603 GCA_038245555.1 Pyrinomonadales bacterium
ACGAAAAGCTATTGAATTCGGGGCCGGATCGCGTCTCACCGTTTTTTATCGTCTCGGCGATCGTTAATCTTGCGTCGGGCAATGTTTCGATCCGTCACGGTGCAAAGGGGCCGAATTCTGCTACGGCTACGGCGTGCTCCGCCGGAGCTCATGCGATCGGCGATAGTTTTCGCATAATTGAACGCGGCGATGCCGACGCGATGATCTGCGGCGGTGCGGAAAGTGCGATAACGCCAATGTCAGTTGCCGGGTTCGCATCGATGCGTGCTCTTTCGACGCGTAATGATGATCCGGTACATGCTTCCCGGCCTTTTGATCTTAATCGTGACGGCTTCGTGATAGGTGAAGGTGCCGGAATTTTGATCCTTGAGGAATTGGAATTTGCCAAGGCCCGCGGAGCAAAGATCCTTGCTGAGATCGTCGGTTACGGGATGAGTGGCGATGCTTTTCACGTCACCATGCCGGACGAAAGTGGTTCCGGGGCCATCAGGGTGATGGAACGGGCGTTAAAAGATGCTGGGATCTCGCCGGACGCGATCGGCTACATTAATGCTCACGGCACCTCCACGCCATATAACGACAAGTTTGAAACGCTTGCCATTAAGAAGGTTTTCGGCGAGTTGGCCTACACGATCCCTGTCAGTTCGACCAAATCAATGACCGGGCACGCTCTTGGTGCTGCCGGCGGACTTGAGGCGGTATTCTCGGTCAAGGTCCTGGAGGAAAACATGGTGCCGCCGACGATCAACTATGAATTCCCCGATCCGGACTGCGATCTGGACTACACGCCGAATGTGCCCCAGCCGGCTGAGGTCGACTATGTACTCTCGAACAATTTTGGCTTTGGCGGGACAAACGCCTGCTTGATCTTTAAGCGTTACAGCGAATAACCCGACGCTGATCAGATTTATATGAAGATCATTGTATTAATGAAGCAGGTTGCCAATAAAGACGCAGTATTGCGTATCGCTGGCGACGAAAAATGGATCAACGAGGCGGACATTTCGCAGCAGACTAACGAATCTGACGGTTACGCGCTTGAGGAAGCTCTTCGAACGGTTGAAGCCAAGGGCGGCGGCGAAGTTGTTGTGTGCACACTTGGGCCGCAGGGAGCCAAGTCTGTGATCAAGGACGCTCTTGCCCGCGGTGCCGACCGGGCGATCCATATTGTCGTCGACGACAGCAGGAAACTTTCGTCATATCAGATCGCCACTGCCATCGCCGACGCAATTCGCGAAGAGAACGCGGATCTTATCTTTACCGGGCTTCAGTCCGACGACGCGAGCTATGGCCAAACCGGCGTTATTCTTGCCGAGCTGCTCGGAGTTCCCCATGCGACGATCGTCATCGAGGTTGACCGTGCAAGCATCGGTAATTCTATTCGCGTAAAACGCGAGCTTGAAAGCGGCTGGTACCAATGGTTCACGTATCAGCTTCCTGCCCTTATGACCATACAGTCCGGTATCTCGCAGATCCGCTATGCCTCTCTCAAGGGTATTATGGCTGCCAAAAAGAAGGAGATCCGCGATGTTGCTGCCGCTATACAACCGTTTGTTTCAGCTCCCGCTATTGAAAAGGTTTACATGCCTCTCAAGACGAAACAGACGCAGATCCTTGGAAACGGTGATGCCAAGGCTGGTGCGGCGGAGCTCGTCGAACGGCTGAAGACAGATCTGCGGGTCATTTAGCTGTAAAAAACTAATTAATTAAGTATTGGCTCATCGTAGTATAATACTTCGTTGAGCCGATTCGCTGTTCAGGGGCTTCGAACGCCGCAGCCTGTCGGAAGGCCTTACTGTTTGTTAAATGATGAAGCGTCGAAGCCGTGACATCTGTCGTGTTTAGAGACAACTCGCAATCTAGCTTTTTGGAGATCTATTTCGTACTTTGAGCGAGGGAATTATATGAGATTTCTAATTGTTGAGATCTTCTCAGCCCGAACACTTTTTTTGATCGCGATCATCTTTCAGGTCGCATTTGCTCCGGGCAACTACAGCGTCTCCGCACAGGGTCGTGCGGCCGTGTCGTCCATCATCTATGATAACGGGCCGCTGGCGACGGGGACTCTTTCACGAAGCGGGACGACGGCGCCTGCGGGAACGCAATGGTCAGAGTTGTCCTATGATTACGGCTCGACAACGGAGACTAATACAGCCTTTGGCTTCGGCTGCCACTTGATCGTAGGATCGAACTCGAACAGGTGCGCTGACGATTTCAAAGTGCCGGTCGGACAGACCTGGACAATAAACCAGGTGATTGTGTTCAGTTATCAAACCAATAACTTTGGGACGACGAGCCCGGTGACCGGTGCGACGCTTAGGATATGGAATGGCCGGCCGGGCGATCCCGGCAGCACTGTCGTTTTTGGCGATACATTTACCAATCGGCTGGGCTCATCGACCGACGCCCTCATGTATCGGATCGCGAATTCCGGTCCACCTACAAATACGATACCCGGGACCACGCGTAAGATCTGGCAGACGAATATTAATGTTACACCCACTGCCTCACTGCCTGCTGGAGACTACTGGATAGACTTTCAGACCGACGCAGGGCCAGCGGGTAGTTTTGCCCCGAGCTCGACGGTTACTGGCTCCCGTACCCTACTGGCGTGGAACGCGAGGCAGTTTTCCAGCTCGACCGGACTATGGGCAGATATGATCGACGTTGGCAATCCGACCTTTGCACCAGACGTTGCCCAGGACCTGCCGTTCAAGCTTAACGGCAGCGTTTCCGGGGCTCCGGTTGCTCCACGTTCCCGGACGATCGATTTTAACGGCGACAACAAAACGGACCTTGTGGTTGCGAGGGCGTCATCAGCTACAAGTCAAAGCACCTGGTGGATCAACGATGGAGCGACCGTTAGAGGAATACCTTGGGGCTTAGGCGTTGGCTATGCCGGCGGTGACATTCCGACGCCAAGGGATTTTGACGGCGATGGCAAGACCGATCTTTCGGTTTGGCGTACCAACATCTCCGATCCGGCCAATGCCTATTTTTTTACGCTTCAAAGTTCAAACAACGTCGTGGTGGCGACGCAGTTTGGCCGCACCGGCGACGACCCGACCATTGTTGAAGACTACGATGGTGATGGCCTAGCTGATTATGCAGTATTTCGTGCCACACCCGTCGCGGGCGATCCGTGCGGAGCACAATCCGTCTGGTACTATAAACCTTCGGCCAGTCCATTGGTCCCGTTCAGTTACGCGTGTTGGGGAACAACGGGAGATCGCCCATATCCAGGTGATTTTGACGGGGATCGAAAGGCGGATATCGTCGTCATACGCAATTCAGGTGGATCTGCGGTCCATTACCAGATGCTGTCGGGTGGTGAGATAAAAGTTTTCAACTACGGACTGAGCGGTGATAAGTTTGTATCGGGTGACTTTGATGGCGATGGAAAGACCGATCTATGTGCTGTTCGAGACAGTGGTACCGGACACTACGATTGGTATGTGATCAACAGCAGCAATGGTCAATTCCTGTCGGTTGGATGGGGTGCTTCGGCAACGGACTTTGTCGTGCCGGGAGACTATGATGGTGATGGGAGGTCCGATTTCGCAGTATGGAGAAGCGGATCAGGCACCGAAAATGGCTACTTTTATGAGTTGAGGTCCGCCTCGTCACCGGTAGCGGAGAAATTTGGCACGTCGTCCGTCGCCTTTGGTCCGGCGGATTATCCGGTAGCCAGTAGCGTCGGGGTTCACTGACCTACACCCCGGAATTTGAACAAAAGATGTGAGGTCGGCGGTTTGTTTTTGACTAACCGCCGATTCGCATTAGAGAATACTTAAAAGGTAAATAATGAGCATATTAGTTTTCATTGAACATAAGGACTGCGTACTTAACAAAACATCGCTTGAGGCCGTGACGGCCGCTCAAAACATAGGCAAGGAACTCGGGCTCGGTGTGACTGCCGTGCTTCCGTGCGACAAGGATTGTGCCCTTGCCCAGGAGATCGCCGGATTCGATCTCGAAAAGGTGCTTGTTGCGAAAAGTGCAAAGCTTAACACCTACACTCCTGACGGCTATGCAGACGCTTGGGAACAGGTTATTAAGTCTCTGTCGCCGCAATACATCGTGATGTCACACACTTACCAAGTGCGTGATTTCGCACCCAAGGTTGCCGCGAGATTTGGCCGCGAGGTCGTTGGCGACTGTATAAGATATAAAAATGACGGGGGCAAGTTAATCATGACCCGACGGATCTTTCTCGGCAAACTTGACGCCGATGTCTCGTTAGGCGGTGACGCTCCTTATTTTGTAACTTTTCAATCCGGTGCATTTCGAGGTGATAGTGCGGAAAAGGGAAGTGCTCCGGTCGAGGTCATGGACGTCAATGTCGGAGAGATCCGTATGAAGCCCGAGGCCCCATTTCAGGAAGCCAAGGCGTCGGTTGACCTTACTAAATCAGAGATCATCGTTGCCATTGGTCGAGGGATCAAGTCCAAGGAGAATATTGCCGTCGCCCAGCAGCTTGCCGATGTCTTGGGAGCCGACCTTGCCGCTTCGCGTCCGATCTGCGACAGCGAATGGCTTCCGATCGACCGTCAGATCGGGTCTTCAGGACAAACTGTCGCTCCGAAACTATACATCGCGCTCGGCATCTCGGGTGCGATCCAACACATCGTCGGCATGAAAAACGCAGGAACCATCGTTGCCATCAACAAGGACGCCGGTGCACCAATATTCGACATCGCCGACTACGGGATCGTTGGTGACCTATTCGAAGCCGTTCCGGTCCTGATCGAAGAAATAAAAAAGGCGAAGGCTTGAAACGTCCTACATCACACTGATTCGTTGTCTCGATGATAAAATTCGGAATTTCTACCTAAATTTGGTGTTCTCGAGACCTCAAATGCCTCGCCAATGCTCGCCGCCCTCGATGCCTAAAACACCGAGGGCTTTTTTCCTCCCAAGTACATCGATTCAAAAATTAGATCGTCCTGACAAGAAAGCTATTAGGAGATTGAGTCAAAAAAAGATTAGCGTTCTGACCGCAATTTCGGCCCTGACTCCTTAACCGCTTGATTTGGCCGGCTTATGTTCGGAAGCGCACATTAATTGCGGCAGAATCCACGTAACATAGAAGCTAGGCATGGGCTGCATCGAAGAGGAAACCTTTCAATAAAGCGTTTCAGCGAAGCAGTCCGGTTAGGAAGGGACTGGGAATGACGTAACTGAAATCGGTTCAGTCGCGGAATCTCGGAAACCCACTGATAGGAGAAATTATCATGAGAAGAAAGCTTAATTATACAATCACAATCACAATCGCAATTGCGGTCTTTATGTTAATGGCGGTGGGAGCGGCAAATGCTCAGACACTTCGGCCGCAGGCTTCAAACGGCCAGATCAGAACACTGCTGTCCCGGATCGATCGCGAAACCGCTACGGTCAAACAACTAATGCCCACCAGACAAGATCGGAACGATGTCCAGCTCGCGGATCGGATAACCAATTTCGAAAACTCGGCGAGGACATTTCGAACTAGTTTTTATTCTAGTCGGGTAACTGACAGCGATCTTACCGATCTTCTAAGCAGTGCGTCAGAAATCAATGGGTGGATGGGCCAGACCTCAATGTCGGGCCAGATCAACTTGCATTGGATCCGTGTTAAGAATGACGTCAGCACTCTCGCTCGCTATTACCGCGTAAGCTGGGATCCGAACCAGACTTCTGGTGCGTTGCCTGCCGACCGGATCTATTTTTCGTCTGACCTTCAGCTGCGAAATTTGATCGCAAGTCTTGAGAGCAAAACCAATAGGTTCAGGGCATTAATGACCAGGTCGCTGAATAGGAGCAATGTTAACGACACTGGCAGGGAAGATTCGGTCAACGCGTATGTACGCGATTTCGAGAATGCGACCGATAGGCTCAAACAGAACTTCAACAGCCGCCGATCGGCCGTCGCTGATGTTACAGAAGTCCTGAATCACGGCAGATCCATCAATCAGTTTATTGCCGATAATCGGCTTGATCGGGCGACGGAATCACAGTGGGTTTCGGTCCGAAATGATCTGAACATTCTGGCTTCGTACTACCGGGTAAGCTGGGATTGGAACAGGCCTGCGACGCCCGCAATAGACTCGGTCTATGCGGCAACCGATATCCAACTTCGCGATCTCATCGCTCGTCTCGAGAGGAAAACAAACACGTATCGAGGCCAGATGAATATTTCCCTTGATAACAGCCGGATCAACAATACTAATAGGGAAGACTCTATCAATGCGTATGTTAAGGATTTCGAAAATGCTACCGACCGTCTGAAACAAGACTTCAACAATCGTCGGTCGACTGTGGCGGTGGCTACTGAAGTTCTCAATCGAGGCCGAATCATCGATCAGTTCATGACTAGCCATCGAATGAACCGGGCGGCCGAGAATGGCTGGTCGTCGATAAGGACAGATCTGGATACACTTGCCACCTATTATCGTGTTAGCTGGAATTGGGACCTGCAAAATCCGACCTATCCGGGCGACAACGCTCCTACGGGACGCCTCCCAGAGAGGATAACCGGAACATACCGGCTTAATACCAACCGCAGCGACAACGTAGCGAATGTGATCAACGACGCGTTGAGAAATTACACTGGTGTTCAGCGGGAGAATATAAAGCGCGTGCTGGAACGACGGCTTCAATCGCCCGAAATGATCGCGATCCAGATGCGAAACCGAACGGTCGAAATGGCGTCCACGAATTTGCCCGAAACTTCGTTTGATGCTGACGGCGTTGGCAAAACGGAGACAAACGACCGTGGACGAACGGTTACAACGACAGTAACTGCCGATAACGATTCCGTCGCTATCAACTACGATGGCGATCGGATCAATGACTTTTACCTGAAGCTCGCACCCGGCGCCAATGGCCAACTGAACGTAACTCGTCGTATTTATCTCGAGAATCAAAATGAGTCGGTGACGGTTTCAAGCGTTTACGATCGGGTCAGCAATACGGCCCAGTGGTCCACGGTCAATAATGGTACCGTTACCGGAGTAAACGCCGTGATGGCGAATGAATTCTACATTCCGAACGGAACCCGTATCACGGCGACGATACGGAGCACTGTCAGTACCCGTGCTTCGCAGGTCGGAGACAAGTTTACGATGGAGGTGACGGGACCGTCGCAGTACCGGGGAGCCGTTATCGAGGGCCGCGTTGCACAAGCTGCGGATTCCGGACGTGTTGCGGGTCGGGCCAATGTTTCGCTGAGTTTTGACACCATTACCACAAACGGGCGGACATATCGCTTTGCGGGCATAATCGACTCGGTAAACGCCGCAAATGGCGATACTGTGACAGTAAATAATGAGGGCCAGGTTCGCGACAGTAACCAGACAACCAAAACGGTTACCAGAGCCGGCATCGGTGC
Source organism: Pyrinomonadales bacterium (assembly GCA_038245555.1). Classification (GTDB taxonomy): domain Bacteria; phylum Acidobacteriota; class Blastocatellia; order Pyrinomonadales; family Pyrinomonadaceae; genus OLB17. The sequence goes on from JBBRSH010000010.1 coordinate 7,370, forward strand.
CGCGATCGGAGCGATCATTGGTGCGATAGCTGGCGGCGGCGAAGGCGCCGCCATAGGTGCCGGAATCGGGGCCGGTGCGGGTGCCGGGACTGTCCTGATCGCAGGGCGCGACAGTATTGAACTTGGGCCGGGATCCACGTTCAACATTACCGCGACCTCGCCTTCGAGTGTTGGAGCCATCCGGAATTAACCAAAACCGCGACCGCGACTGGGGCGGGTTCTTCGGAGCCCGCCCGCTTTTTTGCGGAGGAGCATTAAAATGAACGACAACAAACTGGAACAGTACGAAGCCCAGCGGACCGCTAATTACGAAGCGATCAAATCGAACGTTAACAGCAACGTCGGCGGTGAAATAATGGCGGAAACTGCGCGGTCGACTCCGGCTGAGGACGAACAGATCGAGAGCGTGGCTGCCCAAATGAAGGAAAAAGCAGCTCGTGAGATCCGTCAGACTGAACGGGAGGTCGGCGTTGGCCGGTTCGCTGCCCGCGTGTCGCAGATCGTCGACTATGTCTTTTTTATCATTTATGGGTTGCTTGTTATCCGCCTGCTGCTCGAGCTGTTTGCGGCACGCGAGAACGCCGGGTTTTTCCAGTTTATCAAAGCGGCGACCGGCACGTTGTATGCTCCGTTCCGCGGACTGGTTCCGAGCCCGACGACCGCCGAAGGGTTCACGCTTGCTCTTCCCATAATTGTCGCGATCGTCGTTTATGCATTTCTGCATTTGGCGATAAACCGGCTCCTGCGTATCTTCGCTCACCGTAAGACCGAAATTTGACCTCACTAAATCAGGCGTTTGCCTCTTTCGCTGGCGGCGATCGCCTCGATTAAACGTGAGAGCCTTGTTTTTTCCTGTTTCGCGGTCATGATGCGGTGAATGATCGTTTTCCTATAAGATGGTGCCTGGGTTGAGAAAAACGCCCAGGCTTTTTTGTTTGACCGGAACTGCTCCTCAAATTCCGCAGAAAGTTCCTTTGCATCACTCTCGTATGCGTAGATCTTCGATTTGTTTTCGGTTCGGTTCTGGTAAGCCGCGAGGCCTATAGGCTGCATTTGGCCGAGTTTTGTTAACTCCTCGATCTTCTTAATATTTATCGCACTCCAGATGCTCGTCTTTTTTCTCGGCGTAAAACGGATCGAATAGCTTTCGTCGTCGATCCGTCGCCAGATGCCATCGATCCAGCCGAAACAGAGTGCCTGATCGACAGATTCGGGCCAGGTCATGCTAGGTTTTCCGCTACCGACCTTATAAAAGCCGACGAGGAGTTCGGACGCAGTTTGATGGTTTTTCGCGAGCCATTTACGAAAATCGTATTGGGTTGCGAAATAGGTGTGTGACATAAACGGCCCTAATTCGTTCGAGATTCTGAAGTGGAAGCTTTCAGACCCAAGTAATGATCCCGCTGAGCTTTGTCGAGCTTTTCGATCGAATATCGCAACAAAACTCTCGGCATCGTCGCCGCGTATTTGTCCAGGAAAACAATCAGTCGAGCCCTGTCAACATCACCTGCGGCCCGCACCATCCAGCCCGTGCCTTTGTTGACGGTGTCTTCGGGTCGTTGACCAGGATCTCGGCGATCGCAAAAGTGTCGTCGACCTGCTTCTGCTTCAATATAAAGTGAGCCGTCGCGACTATGGCGGAGCGGCTCTCCCATTTGTTTGTCGAGCGGGCCAGCGTGTACAAGATATCTCGCGGTTTGTCGGCCAGATATTGCCCGACTACATAATAGGCGGCGAGATCGACGAGGCCCCAATCGTCGATGCGGTCGTGACGGCGGATATAGAGTTCGTAAAGCTCGGCGAGGCGTTCAGGTTTACATTTCTTGCCCTTGGCAAACTGGCCCATGATGCTCATCGCCCCTACGCGGACCTTGTGAACAGGGCTTTCCATCATCCGTTCGATCTCGGCGACAGGCATTTCCGAAAACTCTTTGCCCAGCTTAAAAATATCGCCCATTCGGATGCCGGCGAAATAAGTGTCGGTACACGGATCAGAGCTAGGCGATCCGCCGTTTGGCCGCAGAGCGACAAGGCGGTTTTCAAATTGCTTTGCAGTTAAGTCAGTCGGCATCATCGTTAAAAACTAGGCGGCAGCGATCCAGAGTTTGACGAGCTTTTTTAATACAGACTGCTTTTCGTTAACATCGTCCAAGCTCGTGAGTTTCAATGTTGCACGGTCATCAGCCGGCCACTCCAGCAGGCCGGTGGGGTCATCGATCAGATGCCCTTTGCCTTTGCTGTCCTTGACCTTTGCGCCGCGATGGAAGATCAGCAAAATACTGCCGTCACGATACATGTTGCAAGTTACGCGGTCATCGCCGTTGTGACAAAAGCTAGGGGCCTTCCATTTGACGTGCTCGGTGATCGTTTTGTCGGAACTCAAGATGATCTCGCGAATCCTTTGCAAGGCGTCTTTCAGCGGATGGTCGAGATCCGTGAAAAATTTGGCAACTTGTTCCGGCCCCGTAACTTTTGCAGGCATTCTAATTACCCGCTGCCGCGGCCTCCAGGTCGGCGATGATTATCTTTTTCATCTTAAACATCGCCTCGGTGACGCGGCCGGCCTTTTCGCGATCCGGATCGCTTAGAAGGCGCATCAAGATCGGCGGCGTGACTTGCCACGAGACGCCGAACTTGTCGGCAACCCAGCCGCAAGGCTGCTGCTCGCCGCCCTCGCTTAATTTCTCGTAATAATGATCGACGTCGGCCTGCGTTTCGGCATGGATCATGAACGAAACACCCTGCGAGAACTTAAAGTTGGGATGTGGATCGGCGTTGTAGCAGTTAAACTTTAGGCCTTCGATCTCAAAACTGCCACCCATGACCTGGCCGCCCGGCCCGGGCATCGTATTTACGATCTTCGCGTCTTTGAAAACCGAGGCGTAAAATTCCATCGCCTCGCCCGCCTGGTCATTAAACATCAGAAATGGTGTTATTTTTTGCATATTAATAGTTCCTCGTTACAAGTTTGTTGTCCAATATTCTGCCGCCGCAGTGTGTTTACGGCAACCGATAGGAACAATAATTATGCCGCCGAACTCTTTGCGTTTAGTATCGCGAGCAGCTCGTCGAGTTTGTCGTACCCCTCGGTGACGCCGCGTTCCATGCCGGACTGGATCATCCCGTCACGGTCGGCAACTGATTGAAATACAGATTGATGGACCAGCCTGCTTCGGCCGCCGGGAAGCTCTTCGAATTTGGTCGTACCCATTATTACATGGCCTTTTTCGGGCAAGCCATCAAATTCAAAGGTGCCGATGATGCGTTCGGGATCGAGAACCTCGTGGTAAACGCCGTGAAACGTATACCTATGCCCGTCACGTTCGTGAACAAACCGGTATGAACCACCGTCGACCGCGTCCATTTGTTCGACCGTCATCGTCAGGTCATTGGGGCCCACCCACTGGGCGTAAAGCTCAGGCTCGGTGTAGGCACGAAATACAAGTTGTCTCGGGGCTTCGAATTCGCGAATGATAAATAGCTCTAGCTTGCCGGGTTCGGCTGTAACTGTGGTTTTGTTTGGCATTATTTTTTCTCCTTGTGGTCCGCCCCTGGAAGCCGTTGCTTTTCGATCTCCAATAACTGGTCGAGACGCTGGAACTGTGTGTCCATTCGCTCCGCGAACTGGTGTATCCATTTTTCAAGTTCTCGCATAGGTTCGGGGTTGATGTAATAGATCCGCTGCTGGGCACGTTTTTCGACCCGAACGAGATTTGCTTCCCGCAGGACCTTCAAATGCTGCGAGATCGCGGGCGGACTCGATTTGAACTTGCCGTAAATATCTCCGGCCGCTATGCCGTCTTTTGCGATCAACATCTCAAGGATGTTTCTCCGGGTCGGTTCTGCCAGCGCTGTGAACGTATCCATGGTCTTAATACTAAAGCAAGTACTTAATTAAGTCAAAAACGAAATACAGAATATATATTTGCCCACGAAAAGCACGAAAGACACGAAAAAAATGGATCTTTTCCGTGCCTTTCGTGTGTTTCGTGGGCTAACAGTCTTAGTTTGAAGCCGTGATCGCCGAGTCGAATATCTCAAGAGCAACATCGACGTGTTCGCGCGCCAGTATTAGCGGCGGGGACCAGCGGATCGAATTGCTACCGCAACCGAGGATGATGAGGCCGCGGTTGAAGCAGGCCATTTCGACGCGGTCGCGGAGCTCGGGGTCGGGTGCGTGGGGGTCATCGCCTGATCCTTTAACGAACTCTACGGCCAGCATCATTCCCAAACCGCGAACGTCGCCAATGCAATTGTATTTTTCGGCAAGCTTTCGAAGACCTGCTTCGAGATACGCACCTACGTCGCGGCTGTTGTCGACAAGTCCGCCTTCGAGCAACTCGATCGTTTTCAACGCTGCGGTCAATGCGACCGGATTGCCGCCAAACGTCGAGGCGTGTGCACCCTTGTGCCAATCCATAATGTCGGCACGTGCGGTGCAGGCTCCGATGGGCATTCCTGAACCAAGGCCTTTGGCCATACAAACAATATCTGCTTTGACGCCCGGATGATGGTCGAGGGCAAACATCTTGCCGGTGCGGCCCATACCCGACTGGACCTCGTCGACGATCAGCATGATCCCGTTCTCGTCGCAGATGCGGCGGAGTTCGCGGACAAATTCGGGCGGAGCGGGAACGTAACCGCCTTCGCCCTGTACGACTTCGAGAACGATACCGGCTACTTCCTCTGCGGGAGTTGTCGTGTTGAAAAGTAGTTTTTCGATCCAGTCGACTGTGCCAAGACAGCACGAGCCATCATCGCATTTGCCTTTGTTGAAAGGACAGCGAAAGCAGTTCGGATATGGAACATGAACAACGTCGAGGGCCTGTCGCATAAAGCCGAGACGCTGGGCTTTCCGTGACGAAGTCAGCGACAACGCACCGAGCGTGCGGCCGTGGAAAGAGCCGAAGAATGAAATGAATTTCTGCCGCCGCGTATGGTACATCGCGAGCTTTAAGGCAGTTTCAATAGCCTCGGCGCCGCTGTTGGCAAAGTGCGTCTTGGTCGGGCCTTCGATCGGGCAGATCTCGTCGAGTTTTTTGCCAAGCTGTGGCATGTGCCGATAGTAGAAGTCGGTGCCGCAAAGGTGGATCAGTTCGCTGACCTGCTGTTGGATTGCGGCGACGACCTCCGGATGGCAATGCCCGGTCGAACAGACCGCGACGCCGGCGTTGCAGTCGAGAAAGACGTTGCCATCGGGATCCGTGATCCAAACACCGCTGGCATGGTCGGCGACGAGTTTATAGTCCGGCCGCGGATAGCTCGGCGTGACGTATCGGGCATCGGCCTCGATGATCTCAAGCGATCTTGGGCCGGGAAGCGCAGTTTTGATATTCGGTCGTTGAAGTTCGGTCGAAGGGGTCATTATAATTCTCCTGTAGATGTTTAGAGTGCGCGAGTTGTCGCGTAAAAGATGAAGAAAGGAACAAGCAGAAGCTTGCACTCTGAACGACGAGGAAATTAGTCGCCTGCGAATAGGTTCGCACGCTGCTTGATGGGACGAAGCTTAGAAATAGACCGGGAAGTCATACGAATAAAGCCATCGCTAATATATCAGAATCAGGTCCGGTATTCAAAGAAATCTTTCCGAACTGAGGCGGCTCGCTCTTGCGACACGTAACGCTATGCGTTACTATTATGACTGATGATAAGAAGTTTCTCCGACAAAGAAGCTGAGAAATTATTCAATCGCGAACGGTCGAGAAAACTGCCGCCCGACATCCAGATAGTTGCCCGGCGTAAGCTTGAGATGATCCATGCAGCGGGCAGTGTTCAGGACCTAAGAATTCCGCCGTCGAATCGTCTGGAGAAACTAAAAGGTGATCGAAACGACAGCTATAGCATTAGGATCAACGATCAATGGCGAATTTGCTTTCGTTGGGAAGAGGGTGACGCCATTGAGGTAGAGATCGTTGATTACCATTAGGAGATTCTATGAGTACAAAGAAGTTAAAGCCGATACATCCGGGAGAAATTCTGTCCGAGGAATTTCTGACGCCGCTCGGAATTACTCAGTACCGTCTGGCCGAAGATATAAGTGTGCCACGGCGGCGGATAAACGAGATCGTTCATGGAAAACGAGCAATTAGTCCGGACACGGCGTTGCGTTTGTCCCTTTATTTCGGCCTTTCCGAACAGTTTTGGATCAATCTCCAAACTCGATTCGATATTGAAACTGAGAAAGACAAGCTCAATGGAAGACTGGCGATCGAGGTAAGGATCCTTCAACACGCGTAACAATGGAATCAACAACGAAAACGAAACACACGAACCGCCTCATTCATGAGACGAGCCCCTATCTTCTACAGCATGCACATAATCCGGTTGACTGGTACGCATGGGGTGAAGAGGCGTTTGAGCGGGCCCGAGCGGAGGATAAGGCGGTGCTGGTGAGTATTGGGTATTCGGCATGTCACTGGTGTCATGTGATGGAGCACGAATCGTTTGAGGACGAAGCGACGGCGGCGATCATGAACGAAAATTTCGTGAACATCAAGGTCGATATGGAAGAGCGGCCGGATGTTGATCAGATCTACATGAATTTTGTCCAACTAACGACCGGGCGGGGCGGCTGGCCGATGAACGTGTTTTTGACGCCGGACAAAAGGCCATTTTTTGGCGGTACCTATTTTCCGCCGGTCTCGCGTTACAACATGCCATCCTGGCCGCAAATACTCACAAGCATCGCTGAGGCATACAGCGAACGACGTGACGAACTTGAGAAATCAGCCAACGACATTGTCTGGGAATTGCGACGGTTGAGCATCGCGGAGGCGGGCACTGGCGGGTTATCGTCCGACCTATTGGATTCGGCGTTTACGAGTTTTACGCGAACATTCGACACAGTTAATGGCGGGTTTGGCGGTGCACCGAAATTTCCGGCGGCGATGTCGCTTGAGTTTTTGCTCAGGTATCATCATCGGACCGGCGACGACAAGGCCATCGCGATAGTAACGCATTCGCTCGACAAGATGGCTTGCGGAGGTATTTACGATCAGCTCGGCGGCGGATTTCACCGGTACGCCGTCGATGCGATCTGGCTGGTGCCGCATTTTGAAAAGATGTTGTATGACAATGCTCAGCTTATTCGGGTTTATCTGCATGCCTATCAAGTGACCGGTAATGAGTTCTACAAGCGCATCGCGATCGAGACGCTTGAATATGTGCGCCGGGAAATGCTTGACGAATCGGGCGGATTCTACTCCACTCAGGACGCGGACAGCGAAGGCGAGGAAGGGAAGTTTTTCGTCTGGACGCCCGATGAGATCAAAAAAATCCTTGGTGACGATGATGGCCGCGCGTTCTGCGAGTTTTATGACGTCACGGAAACAGGTAACTTTGAGGGACATAATATCCTTAATATGAAAGAAGGTATTGCGGGTCGCTCCATTCCGGATTCCATACAGCAAAGCCGGAAAAAGCTATTCGACGAGCGTGAAAAGCGAATAAAACCAAATCGTGACGAAAAGGTTCTCACGGCATGGAACGGCCTGATGTTGGCCGCGTTTGCGGATGCTGCCGGAGTTTTGGACAGCGACGAGTATCTCAATGTCGCAAAACGAAACGCGGCGTTCATCTCGCGTGAGCTGCAGCATGACGGCCGACTGCTCCGAACGTGGAAAGATGGGAAAGCTAAGCTGAATGGCTATATCGAGGACTATGCTAATGTTGCGGACGGCCTGGTAGAGCTGTTTCAGGTATCTGGTGACCCGCCGTATTTGACCCAGGCTACACGACTCGCGGACCTAATGATCACCGAGTTCTGGGATGAAGAGAACGGCGGGTTTTATTTCACCTCGAACGACCACGAAGAACTTATAGTTCGCAATAAAGATTTCTTCGACAATGCTACCCCTTCCGGCAATTCGGTCGCGGCAGACGTCTTCGTAAAACTCGCGAAGCTAACGGGCGAAGAGAAATATGAGCGGTTTGCCGTGACCGTTCTAAGGCTGGCGGCGGCGCAGATCCGTCGACATCCGCAGGGGTTTGGCCGGGCTATGTCGGCATTGGAATTCAATCTTTCTCAGACCAAGGAGGTCGTCGTGATCGGGCCCAAGGGGAACGAGGTGGAACGTGCATTTCTAGAGCGATATCTACCGAATGCCGTTCTGGTACTTTCCGACTTGCATTCGGGCGAATCCGACAGCATTCCTTTGTTGGCTGGCCGATCCACGGTGAATGGCAAAGCCACGGCGTATGTCTGTGAGAATTTCGTTTGCCAGCGGCCGACTAGTTCGGTGGCGGAATTGCTCGAATTATTGTCGTAGAGGGGTTCATTAATTCAGACAAAATGAAAAGGCCCGAGCGTCTAGGACATTCGGGCCTTTGTACAGTTGCAGAGAAACGATGTTACGGTTTCTTATTGGCGTTTGAGTTTGCTGTGTTCTTCGCCATAGCATTAGCCGTGTTTGCTGTTTTCATAGCATTGCTTGCCATCGCGTTCGCGGTATTGGCCATTGCGTTGGCCGTATTGGCCATTGCGTTGGAGACATTCGCCATCGAATTCGCCACAGCGTTGGCGGTATTCGCCATCGTATTAGCGGCATTTGCAGCCTTATTAGCGGCCGAGTTCGTGGCCGCGTCGCCGCAGGCCATACCGAGAGCACCCATAACAAGAACTGCTGATAGTGCAATTACTTTTTTCATAACTATTTTGTTTCTCCTGTCGTCTTCAAAGATTAAATCTAATTTTTTCTGAAGGCAGCGCTTAAACGGCCTCGAGTCCCACGTCTTTCTTTTTTTATAGGAACACTCGACAATATAGTCAGCAAGTGGAATTAAGTCAACAGCGTAAACACAAAACATGAACTTTCCCCGAATTTGTCGCCAGGAATTTAGTCGGAGTGGACCGTGGCAATGCCGGTACCAGAAATGGGTCGAAATAGTTGCGATCGTAATGAAAAAGCACCTCGCTTATTAAGCGAAGTGCTTTTTCGGTCATAAGTTAAGCTGACTTAACTATGGTTTTTTGGTAGGGCTCATCGCCGGTGTCGACGTCGGCTTCATATTGCTCGGGGTAGCCATGTTAGTCGGCTTCATGTTGCTCGCAGGAGCCATGTTTGAAGGTGCCGCCGAGTTCATCGGAGGCGCAGTATTAGCCGGAGCCATCGTGTTAGCCGGAGCCATCGTGTTCGAAGCTGTGTTCGCTGGTTTGACAGTGACGTTCGTGTTCGACGCTTCGCCGCAAGCCATTCCGAGGGCACTGAGTGCCAAAAGTGATGCTGTTGCAATGATCTTTGTCATTTGTTGTAAGTCTCCTTTATCGTTCTCAAAGTTAAAATTAGTTCTAGTAACGGTGACCGACCGATGTCAGTCAAATCTGCCTCGGACTCTTTCTTTTCCGAAGCAAACGTAAGGATAGTGATAGTGACTGTTTTAGTCAACCTAAAAGTGATAAAACCCCGAGCTTTTAAAAATATTTTTTTAAGTCTTTATTGCTGATAGGCCGGTTTATTTCTTCGTTTTTACAACAATGCGAATCGTGGTCCGGCACGGAAATTAAGATGTTGACTAACGTCGGGGCGAACAGTTATCTTTAGTACTTGGTGTATCCTCTGCACCACCAGCGTTCAGCTCCTCGAAGATCAACAGAAATGGCCCGCCCGAATCAAACACACTCATTCTCATTTGCGCTTGGCGTCTTTCAGAGCGTACTTGTCGGCATCTCGCTCGTGGCGATCGCCGGTTCGTTTGTCGTAGCGAATTCGACATTGGATTTCGTGACAAAATCAAAGGGATTTTCCGCGATCATCGTCGGGTTTTTGATCCTAAGTTTTGTCATGCATTACTGGAACAGCCGAAAGGTCGCCGGTTCCGAAGCTGCAGACAAATTACGCATGGCCGATGCTAAGGTCGAAGAAAAGTTATTTGCGATAGAAGAGGCAGGCGAGTATTTTGGTGGATCCGTAAAACCGGCGGATGTCTTTAGGCTCATTGCGAACAAGATCAACGATATAGTTCCATTCACCGCTATTACTCTAAATATAGTCGACAGATCCGCGGGCAGCCTGAGGAGCGTGCAGGCTCAGGGCGAATATGCCGAAAGCCTTCGCAACAGGGAGATGTCGCTCGAAATCGGCGTCGCGGGCCGCTGCTTCTCGACAGAAATGGTCCAGATCGAGCGCGGCATGATCAGTTCGGACGCTCTTGTTTCCGGGGGAGCCGCAAATTTTCGTTCTTCGGCCGCGATCCCGCTGATCAGGAGCGGCGAAGTGTATGCGGTGCTGCAGTTATTTTCGGAATCAAAGACCGCATTCGACGCTTGTCGTATCAGCGTCCTTGAGGCCGTCGGCGAACGGGTGGCTCCGCTGGTATTCAGCTCTCTCTCATTTGAGAGAAGTGTTTCAAATGCTCTTACCGACCCAGTTACCGACCTACCCAACGAAAGGGCTTTTCACCTGATCCTCGAGAACCATATCGCCGAAACTCAGCGAAATCCTGCATCGCGGCCCCTTATTGTCCTTGCCCTTGACCTCAGGAATTTCGACGAGATCAACAATGATTACGGACATGCTTCGGGCGACCGGATCCTGGGCCTCGTCGCACAGGCAGTCAAAGGGCAACTTAGGCAGATGGATTTTATTTCGCGGGCCGAAAACGACGAATTTCTCGTCATCATGCCGACCGCGAATCGGGCCGTGGCGGACGACGTTATAGGCCGGATAAAGAACGGCCTGGCCGCAACCCGTTTTTTTGTGAACGACAAGGAATCAATAAACCCTGAACTCAACTTTGGGGTCTCCGAGTTCGGCAATGATGGTGAATCGGCCGAGCCGCTTATCCTTGCGGCCCGGCTACGAAAACAACAAGCCAAGACGGACGCACCCTCACAAGTATTGTGGTTTCCCCGCGATCTTGCTAATTAAGTTGCTTTACCAAAATTCCACAAACCCCAGCCCTTCACCATCTCCATTCTCTTCATCTTCCTCGATGCTTGACGGATTTGGAAGCGGCCCGCGGATCAGGATCAGCGGAGCTCCTGCATCTTCGAGCACCTTCTCAAATTTAGGAAGCTCGCCATCGACAAGCGCTTTTAATCTTGCCAGAACGGGTTTGAATGCCGAACTCGCGATCTCATATTGATCGAGCTGTGTTTGTGTGGGCTTGACGGTCGATAACCTGATACCGCCCGCGACGACCTGGACACGCTGGGCGATCGTCGGCGGCGGAATTTCCGTGTTCTCTCGTCCCCCGCGCAGGCTGTTGATAATGCCGTCGATCTCATTATCTAGAGCCTCAGCCTGCTCGATCATCTTCTTATTTTCGACCGGAGCTTCTTCGGCCGCCCGCTTCAGCAATCCGATACGTGCCTTTGCCTCGGCGGCGGATGAGTTCGCGCCCGAAACCGAGCGTTGGAGGGCAGAAACCTTCTGCTGGAACGCCGATAACGCAGCGATCTCAGCCGCGGTCATTTTTTCGCGGCCCTCGACAGTGACGTTAAAGGTCTGCGAGCCCGGTATCGACGTTACGACTCCGCCGGAGCGCATCGCCATCGTTACCGTATATTTGCCCGGCATCACGAGCGGACCCTGCGGGCCACCACCGAAGCCGCCGCCACCCTCACCACCACCACCGCCACCACCACCGAATCCTCCGCCTCCGCCCCCTGCGGAAACCGATGGCGGCGTGAAGCGCATATCCCAAACAGTTCGCTGGAAACCTTGTCCCGCCGGAGCATTAATCCGGCGAACTATCTTTCCTTCGGCATCGGTGATCGTAAAGAGTATTGCGGGTGACTCCTCTTCCGCCTCGGCTCGCAGCTCGGCGATCGACGGATAATGGAACGGCGCTTTTGCACGTTCGGCCGCACGCTCCGCTTCCTGTCGTTTTTGCCTAAGTGTCTTGGGCGACTCCTTTAAAAAGTATGTGAACGTCGCTCCGTAAGCCGGGTTTGGTGCCGTGTAAAACGATCCGCCCTGCGAGGTTGAGAATGAAACGTTTGAGCGAATGTACATCAGAGCATCTTTGACGGGGAGCAGCATCGACGCCTTGTCAAGATTTTCCTTGGCCGCCATCCGGAGCGGCGTGTAGTCGTCGAGCACATATATGCCGCGGCCAAATGTGGCAATGACGAGGTCATTCTCCATTTTCTGGAAAGCGATATCCCGGATAGCAATGGTGGGAAGCCCACCCTTGAGCTGTGTCCATTTTGCACCGCCGTCGATCGAAAAGAAGATGCCAAATTCGGTACCGGTAAAGAGCAGGTTCGGGTTCACGGGATCCTCGGCGATCGCGTAGACCGAACCACGTTCGGGCAGATTGCCGTTGATCGAGGTCCAGGTGACACCTTTGTCGGTGCTCTTCATCAAATAAGGCTTAAAATCGCCGTTCTGATGATTGTTAAAGGCTGCATAAACTGTGTTCGCGTCATGTTGCGATGCCAGGATGCGATGAACGTAGGTGTTTTCCGGAACTCCGGCGATCTTATCGACCTTTCGCCATGATCCTCCGTCATTTTCGGTCACTTGCACGAGACCGTCATCAGTTCCTATGTATATGAGACCTGCCTTCTTTGGGGATTCCGTGATCGAGGCCGCATTTCCGTAAAGGGCCGTCGATACGTTTTTCTCAACCGCGTCTGGGCCCCAGATCTTGCCCATAACGGGCAGAGCGTTGCGGTCGAGGCCGCGCGAGAGATCGCCGCTGATTACCTTCCAATTGTCGCCGCGGTCGTCCGATTTGTAGAGCTTGTGGCCCGCGAAATAGAGGCGATTGTGATCGTGCGGGCTGATCAGGATGGGCGAATCCCAATTGTAACGCTGCGATTCAATGCCGGGACCCTCGATCGGAACGATGCCCGCCCGTTCTCCGGTCTTTTTGTCAAAACGCACAAGGCCGCCATTCTGGCTCTCGGCGTAGACGATATTCGAATCGGTCGGGTCGACCTGCGAGCGGAATCCGTCGCCGCCATTGGTCGCGTACCAGTCGGAATTCATGATCCCGCCGCTGCTTCGCGTGCGGGCCGGGCCGCCGAGCGAATTGTTGTCCTGCGTCCCGCCGTACACGTGATAGAACGGCACGTTATTGTCTGCAACGATGTCGTAAAACTGGGCGATCGGCAGATTTGATTTGAAATTCCAGTTCGCACCTTTATCAAAGCTCTCGTAAATACCGCCGTCGCAGCCCGCGAGAATGTAGTCCGTATTGGTCGGATCGACCCAGATCGCGTGATTGTCGACGTGCTTTAGCCGCTCGCCGAGGCCTCGCTGGGTCCGGCCGCCGTCATCCGACACCTGATTCTGTACGTTTGGAATATAGACCCGATCTACGTTCTTGGGATCGGCGACTATTTGGCCGTAATACATTCCCTGGGCGATCGTCGGGCTCATTCGTTCCCACGTTGCACCGCGGTCGTTCGAGCGAAAGATACCGCTCAAAACGCCCGTCGCTTCGACGGTTGCATAAACCACGCTGGTATTCGCGGGCGAGATCGACATTCCGATACGGCCGATATCTCCGGGCGGCAGCCCGGAGCGAAGCCGGGCCCAAGTGTTGCCGCCGTCGGTCGACTTATAAATTGCCGATTCCGGACCGCCGTTGACCAGCGTAAAGAAATGCCGCCGTCGTTGCCACGTCGCTGCGTAGATCGTATCCGGATTTGCCGGGTCGATAACGACCTCGGTCGCACCGGTGTTTTCCGTGCCTGGGATCACGGCCTTCCAAGTTTTGCCTCCATCCGTGGTTTTATAGAGCCCTCGCTCTCCGCCGCCAGACCAAAGCGGCCCCTGAGCGGCAACAAATACGACATTGCTGTCGCGCGGATCGATCGCGATCCGGCCGATGTGCTCGGATGTCTTCAAACCCATGTTCCGCCAGCTGCGTCCACCGTCGTCCGACCGGTAAACGCCATCGCCGTACCCAACGCTCCGTTGGCTGTTGCGTTCCCCGGTCCCGACCCAAACGGTCGAGGGGTTTTTCGGATCGAGCGCGATCGCACCGATCGAGAACGAGCCTTCGTTTTCAAAGACCGGCGTCCAGGTAGTTCCCGCATTGACCGTTTTCCAAACACCACCCGAAGCGACCGCGACATAATACTTGGATCGGTCGGTTGGATCGACGGCAAACGCGATCACGCGGCCCGACGTTACCGCCGGCCCGATCGATCTGAAACGCAGCCCTCCAAACGGCCCACCGCCACCTGGCCCGCCCGGACCACCTCTGCCACCCGGTCCGCCCGGAACCGCTGGCGTCCCCTCAGGCGAAGGCGACGCAGCCGGCGTCGGCGTCGGAGTCGCCCCGGCCGGTGGCTGAGCCACATCTTTCGGAAGCGGCGTCGGCGAAGGCACCGGACGCTGGGCCGACAGAACGGTGGTCAGTAGTATCAGCAAACAAAACAAGGTCAAAGGCGATCGCAAATGATGCACGGCAAAACTCCTATGGTGGTGAATATGATTAGAGTAGACGGATGGAATTATGAATTGAATCCCGTTGGTTTTCAAGTTGCCGATTCTTTAGGTCGCTCCAGGTGAGTCCGTAGCCCAAGTGTAAACGCGGGCGTCCAAGCCGGTCCTGGTGCTAGCTCGGTGATCCTGTAGAAAGCCTCCATCACTGTCGGGCTTCCGCCACGATCTGCCAGAGCCAGACACAGATCGTCGCGACGAGTCCGTAGCCCAAGTGCGAACGCGGGCGTCCAAGGCGGGCCTGGTGCTAGCTCAGTGTTCCCGTAGAACGCCCTCCATCACTGTCGGGCTACGGACACGATCTGCCAACAAAATCGCAGGTTAGAATCTGCCGACGGTCCCGGCCATTCGGTCGTTTTCATGTGATCAATCCCCTCAGTAGGGAACTTGACTAGCGTCGGAGAGCAACTCTTGACTAGCGTCGGAGAGCAACTCTAGGGATGTGAAAAGGCAACGCGGCGATCTTGGTCTACAAATCGGATGACGCATTTTACGTTGCTGCACCCGAAGCATTCCATGAAGCGCCGGCTCCGGATCTCATTAACCCGCGCAACCGACACAATGAATGATGAAAATAATGCGACGGCCTTCTTCACTGCCGCGAAGCATACATCAAAAATTAGTACTTACAGAACAATTTATCGGACGGGAATTGACTGGTTGTGTGACTGACGCTCGGCGGTGCACGACGCGACTGGAGAATTGCAAGATTGCAAGTTTGACCCCAAGCCGCTCTTTTTGGAGTTGGGTGGGACGTCTTGGGATCGGAGTAGAAAGTGCACAGAGCCGAATGCTCGGATCGGCATTTGATCTCTTCGATCGTGACCGGGCGAGCAGGGTTTTTAGCTCTTTGTCGGTCATCGGAGGGTTGAGCATGAGGCATTGGAGATCTTGGTCGCTGGTCGGGGCCGAGGTGGGCTTGTTGGGGAGGTCGTCAAGGCCGGGCAAGGGGTTATTTCTTCTTTCGCCCTTTGTTTATGGGGCTAAAACGCATCACGGGCGGCGGCATCGACCTGAAGGACCGGCGGTTTTCTTATAGGGATTGTCATTTCTCTTATAGGAACTTTCATTTTTCTTATAGGAACTGTCGCAACTCCTATATATCCGGGCAGTTCCTATATATATTGTCGCAGTTCCTATATATGTTTTCGCAGTTCCTATATATCTCGTCGCAGTTCCTATATATGTTTTCGCAGTTCCTATATATTCCGTCGCAGTTCCTATAGGAGTTGTCGCTGTTCCTCTATGCTGGGGCGCGGTTCCTGTATGGTTCGCGGCTGTTCCTATATTTTCTTATTTGCTTCGTCGCGTTTCCAATAGGCTTTGTCGCCTTTCGTCACGATCCGAGAGGCTGAGGGATGAGGTGAGCGGCGAAGTTCAAAGCCTCTATGAAACCCTTCAAAGCCTCTCTGAAACCTTTCAAAGGCGCTACGAAACCTTGCAAAGCCTCGTTGGAACTTTCCAGACCTTAGATCATCTAAGACACCAGGCGTTATTGTCCCTCGATGTATTCCCGAAAACGAGTGATCCCCGGGAATTGCACGATCTGTCGTGTTTTGAGAAGGTAATTCATATGATGTCATTCGCCAGCCTGCTTATAATGGTGTCTCTGACAACCGTGCCGGTTCCAGGTGGTCAAACCAAATTTAACTACCTAAAGATCAAAGGGACCAAGGCGGAAACGACGCACTCGCTAAAATACAAATTTAAGGTCGACAAATCTTACAAATTTTTGGCGAAAACCAACTATCAGCCTACCTTTGGCGGCATCGGGTTTAATGTATCGCTGGCCGCGTTTGCGGCAAATGACCGCTTTATTATGATCCATGCGGAAACCCATACAGACGGCTCCGGCGGTCTCGACTACAGCAAACTGCGGCCCGACCGGCTCGACGGGCTGAACTTCACTTCGAAGGAACAATGTGCTGAGTTAGATCCCGTCGACATAAACGAAGAGCATGATCTCCGATTTCTCAAAGAAAACGGCTTCGATCCATCCCCTGCCGTTTACATCAAGCAATACTTTGCCACTTCCGTCGATGGCACTTCGGAGATCGTCTTTACTTACGGAATACGCCTGGCAAACTGCAAAGGCGAGGCCGTCGCTCCCGAATTTAAACAGCGGATCGATATTGAGTCGAAAAAAGCGGTGAAAATACAAAAGAAGATCTCATAAACCTTTCAAAAGCCTTACGAAAAGCTTTATTGTCTCGGCATGAGATCAGCTTGAAATTACGGGGATGATTGCGATAGATCGTCAGATCCGTCGGCGGATCATCGTGAAGTTTCCCTTTAGCCATACCCACCTTCTATCCAATTGCTTTCGAAACGGCTTCGGGACGTTGATGTTTCGTTGTGAGTGCAACGTGTTGTATATTCATCAAATATGGCGACCATAACATTTTACGGCGGCGTGGGAACGGTGACGGGTTCGAAGTATTTGCTTGAGCATAATGGCAAGAAGGTGCTCGTCGACTGCGGGTTGTTTCAGGGGCTGAAGGAGTTGCGGGAGCGGAATTGGGAAGATCCTCCGTTTGTTCCGTCGGAGATCGATGCGGTGATCATCACGCATGCCCATATCGATCATACGGGATGGCTGCCGAGGCTGGTGAAGCTTGGGTTTAAGGGGCAGGTCACGACGTCGAGGGCGACGGGCGACCTGCTGAAGATATTGCTGCCGGATTCGGGCCGGCTTCAGGAGGAAGAGGCCGACTATCGTAATCGTCACAATTTGACGAACCACGCTCCCGCGTTGCCGCTTTATGACGAGCAGGATGCTCGCATTGCACTGGAGCATCTGCGGCCCGTCGCGAATGACGGTGTCGCGGTTGATATCTGTGAAGGCGTAAAGGCAAGCTTTCAGGTGGCGGGCCACATTATGGGTGCGAGCCTTGTTTTGGTCGAAATGGAGAATGCTCGTCCGAACGGGGAGTCGATAAAATTCTTATTCTCCGGCGACCTGGGCCATTATGACCAGCCGATCATTAAAGATCCGGCATCGCCTCCGGACTGCGACTATTTGATGTGCGAATCGACCTATGGCGACCGCCTGCACGGAGATATTGATTCCGAAACGCAGATGGCCAAAGTCATTAACGACGCCGTACATCGCGACGGGCCGATCCTCATCCCGGCTTTCGCTGTCGGCCGTACGCAGGAAGTGCTGTACATGATCCGCGAACTCGAGGAGCAGAAGCGTATTCCGATCCTGCCGGTCACGGTGGATTCGCCGATGGCGGCACAGGCGACTCAGGTTTATAACCGCTGGAACGATGAGCATGATGAGGAATATGCGTCGATACTTGCACGCAAGCAGCATCCGCTGCGAACCGCGTCGATGAGTACGGCGTCGACGCGTGACGAATCGAGGCGGCTGAACGAGATGCATGGTGCACGGATAATCATCTCGGCGTCGGGTATGCTGACGGGCGGACGCGTTCTGCACCACGCACTTCGAATGCTGCCAGATCCAAAAGCGACCATCATCTTTGTCGGCTTCCAAGCGGCCGGAACGACCGGCCGGCGGATCCAGGACGGTGAGCGGGAGGTCAAGATCATGAAAAACTGGGTCCAGGTCCATTGCCATGTCGAAAAGATCGAAGGATTCTCCGCCCACGCGGATTGGAAAGATGTACTTAAGTGGCTCGGTGGGGAAAGATCGACGCCTAAGCTGGTGTTTACGACCCACGGCGAACCTGCGGCCGCCGAGGCAATGGCCGGGCATATTCGCGACGAGTTCGGGTGGAACGTCATGGTTCCTGAATATGGACAGACGGTCGAGCTTTCCTAAATGAATTATCAGGAAACTCTCCCATCTCCGAGGCTTGCTGGTTACGTCAAATGCTTTTGGTCGCTCGAGATTCCCGGACCTCAAGCGGGCGAGCCTGAACCCGTGATCCCGGACGGTTGTATCGAGATCGTCTTTAACCTCGGCGACCGGTTTAAGCGGTTTCATGATCACGGCGGTGTTGAGGTCCAGCCGTCCAGCCTGATCGCCGGGCAAATGCGGCAGAGCATCCTGATCGGACCTTCGGGCGAGGTGCGGCTGTTCGGCATAAGATTTCAACCGGCGGGAGCATGTACTTTTTTTCGGTTCGATATGAGCGAACTTGCGGACCGGATTGAGCCGCTCGATGCGGTATGGGCGTCCGTCGACGAGATAGAGTCCAAGCTCTTGGCCGCTCCGGATTTTTGGGCACGTGTCGCGATCACCGAAGCAGAACTTTTGTCACGACTGAGAGAGAATAACCCGGTCGACAGATTGCTCAGACGTGCTGTCGAAAATGTATCGCTCGAAAACGGAGCGAGGTCAATAGCGGCCCTTGCAAGAGACGTTGGTATCAGCCAACGCGGCCTCGAACGCCGGTTCAAACAGGCGATCGGCCTGTCGCCAAAGATGTTCTCGCGGATCGTTCGGTTTCAAAGAGTTTTGGGTTCTCTGGGATCGGCAGC
The DNA here is from genome assembly GCA_038245555.1 of Pyrinomonadales bacterium. Classification (GTDB taxonomy): domain Bacteria; phylum Acidobacteriota; class Blastocatellia; order Pyrinomonadales; family Pyrinomonadaceae; genus OLB17. The sequence continues at coordinate 26,221 of JBBRSH010000010.1, forward strand.
CACTCCCCGCGTTTTAGATGCGGCGACCGATTTTGGTTATTACGATCAATCCCACGTGATCAATGATTTCCGGCAGTTCGCGGGCGTCAGTCCGGCAGTGTTCTTTGAAAGATCGCGCCAATTGACCGACATATTTATCGCATCCGAATAATTGTCGGATTTTTCCAATACGTCGATCCCGAGGTGACCGTAAGATCGGTACTAACGGCGACGTGAGAGGTTGCCGATCTTATTAACGGGAAGAATAAAAAATGAAGATCGTCATCGCAATTACCGTATTTTTACTGTCGGGTCTCACAATCGCCGGCCCGGCCAAAAGCCCGGTCGCGGAGCTCAAGGATTTTAGCGGCATGGCCGGATGCTGGGAGCGTAGGGATGAGGCGAAAAAACTGCTGGTGTCCGAACAGTGGATGTCACCCGCCGGAACGTCGATGATCGGCATGGGCCGAACCGTCAAGGACGGCAAAACGACCGATTGGGAATTTATGCGGATCGAGCAGCGGACGGACGGGATATTCTTCGTCGCCAAGCCAATGGAAAACAACGATGAGACCGCTTTCAGACTTATCAGCTCAAAGCCTGACGAGGTCATTTTTGAAAATAAAGAGCACGATTTCCCGCAGCGTGTTATCTACAAACCGCAGGGCTCAAAAATGACCGGCCGCATCGAGGGCAATAATAACGGCAAATTCCTCGGGATCGATTTTCCGATGAATCGAGTCAAATGTATTTAGTTAGAGGTTTGTTTGTCGCGAGCCGACAATTCCCAATCACCGGACGGAGTTAGCACCTTGATCCCGGTTATCTCGGCGTGATCTCCGCGGACAAACTTTACGCGAACTTCCGCTGAGTCGGGCAAAGCAAACGCGTCGACGGAAACCTTAACAAGATTGATCTTTGGGCCGACACCTTGTGGGCCCGATAGCCGCTGTAGGACGAGGCTGCCTGCTTCGACTGATATGCGACGAACGCCGTAGGTTCCGGCGTACTCATTAGTATCCCCGACAGCTGAGGGCTTTGTAACGCCGATTGCGGAACTTACGGGTCTGTCGAATCGTATTCGCTCGTTCTTTTGGTCGACTGTTAGAGCAAACTGGCTGACAAATCCGTATCCGATATTTAGATGAACGAGACGGCCAAAGAATGTAATATCGGGTTTTTCAAACAGATAATCACCTAGTTTTACATTGTCTTTTAGCTTTGCACCATAAATAATGGCTTCTCCGCCGACCGTGCGGGCTTTCCCAACCTCGATCGGCTTGGCTTCGAGTGAAAGCTTTTCCATGTATTGAGATGGAAATGACAGGCCTCCCGGCGAGCCGGTATCCAGGGTCGCGACCATATCCTCCTGGCCCACCTTAAGCGGGATGCCGAACAAACCCATTTCGCTGTGCTGGTACTGGATCACGTTACGTCCATTCGCGGGGGGAAGTGAGCCTTTGCCAATGACAATGCGGCCTTTGGGGTAGTCGACCGTCAGCAGAAGATCGACAAATAGAGGCATGCCCAATACGCCGCGAGGCGAGCCTTCCTTATAGATAGTTGAACGGTCCCACGAGATTCCGATGACGTCACTAAAAACCGCTCCGCCTATCTCCAAGCTTCCAATTTTGTTGCGAACGGCCGTGATCCCCTGAGGATCTGACGGGTCGCCGATCTTTGTATTTCCATCGGTTGGGAGCTGCAGCTCATCAGCCAGCTTCTGATCAAGGACAGTCGCACCGGCACCGGTGTCGAGGAAAAACTTGAATGGGCCCTTTCCGTTGATCTTTACATCGACGACCGGCTTGCGACCGACGAAGTCCATTGCAATGGCTGTCTCCGTGCCGGATATTGCGACATTCTTGGGCTTGTCGCCGCTCGATCGGCCGTGACCGGGATCATTATTTTGAGCGATTAGCGAGCCCACGGACAGGATAATAATAAAGAGTATTTGGGTAAAATATCTCGTGATTTTCATTTTATAAAAATTGTCTTTTGATGGTTCCAGGTTTCTTCCAATGATCTTATACGCTCAAAAAACTATTTTGATTAAGGCGAGGTAAAGTGTTTGTTAAGAATGTAAAAACCCGCCGCCCACATTACAAATTTAGTCGGCGGCGGGTAAAAATTACGGGGGAAATCTATTCGTAACGCAAACAATCGATCGGATCGAGGCGCGACGCTTTTCTGGCGGGCAGGACGCCGAAAACTAACCCGACACCGACTGATGTTCCGAGACCGGCGAGGACTGCCCAGAGCGGAACCTTCGCAGGCAGAGACGGGGCCAGCAAAAGGATCAGATTACTGATACCGATGGCGACGGCAACTCCGATGACGCCACCAAAAAAGGTAAGCGTCATGGCTTCCAATAAAAATTGCAAAACGATCGCACCTTTTGTGGCGCCGATGGCCTTGCGGATGCCGATCTCTTTTGTTCGTTCGGTTACCGAGACGAGCATTATGTTCATCACGCCAATGCCGCCGACGAGCAGGCCGAGACATGAGATCGCGATAGCCGCGATCCCGACGCCACCGATAATACCGTCAAATTGTGCGATGAAAGCGTCTGCGGTCTTTACGTCGAAGTTGTTCGGTTCGCCGTACGGCACTTCGCGACGCTGCCGCAGAACCCCTTCGATATCTTGGACCGCGTCATTTAGCTGGCCTTGTTTCGCCTGAATTATAAGCAGCAGAAATTCTCGCTGCGGGGCGACTTTACGCGCGGTTCGAAACGGCAAAAAGACCTTGCTGTCTTCCTCATTCTCGCCAAAAAAACCGGCCTTACGTTTCTCGATGACGCCGATGATCTCCCAGGAGTCGCCATTCATTCGGATGACTTTGCCGACAGGCGATTCCGATTCGTTGGGAAAAAGAGCCTCTCTCGTGTTGACACCGATAACGAGCACATTTCGACGCTGGTAATTGTCGACCTCACTAATGAAGCGGCCTTCACGCAACGCCAAGTTTGAGATCTTGTCGTAATTTGGCGACACGCCGTCGGCGTTTGCCCGCCGATAGCTACGGCCTTCGTAGGTCATCGTATCGTCAAAGCCCGGGCCAAAGTTACCTATCCCGGGAGCGACCAGCGAAATGTCCTCGATCGAATTTGTCTGCGAAATTATTGCGTTAGCATCGTCCTCGGTCAAGGGTTTACGGTTTCGTTCGTCTCGATTACTCGGGCCGAACCCGGTCGAGAGGTGAAAAGCATAAATATTATTTGTGCCGTAATCTTCCACCATAGCCACGATGCTTTGACGCATTCCCGTCAGAATAGATGCGACCACGATCGCCGTGATGATGCCAACGACAATTCCAAGGATCGTCAAAATGGAACGAAACTTATGCGTACGGATCGAATCCATCGCCATTTTTAGAACTTCGATAGGTAGTGATGATGACCAACGCATAAAATCGTCTCCGCGTGTAAAACTTAACTCTGCGTCAAAGCGACGATCGGGTCGAGTCGCGCTGCTTTCCATGCGGGATATAGGCCCGCAAGAATTCCGATAATGCTGGAAACGGCGACAGCGAGGAAAACATAAAAAAGCGTGATCGTCATCGTCATACCCAGCGCATAACCAACTCCTTGCGTCGCTACAAGAGACAACAAAAGCCCGAGTATGCCGCCGACTATGCAGAGAAGGGCCGACTCGATCAGAAATTGCAGCAATATTTGTTTTCGGGTGGCTCCCAAGGCCTTTCGCAGACCGACTTCAAACGTCCGCTCGGTAACGGAAACCAGCATGATGTTCATTACGACGATGCCCCCCACAATCAAAATGATCATTGTAACCGGCATAACAACCGCTGCGATCGCACCCGTGATCTGATCCATTTGCGAGTTAAAATCGTCCACGTTCACAAGCCCGAAGGTGTCTTCCTCGCTTCCCACGAGCTGACGCTTGTTTCGCAGCAGCAGTCGGGCTTCCTCGATCGCGAGCTTGAACGAGTCCTTGTCCAAAGCCTTGCCGTGAAGCTGTATGCCTCCTGTTCGAGAAAACAACTGGCCGGCGAGGGTTATAGGGATATAGATATTCCGATCCTGTGATTGGCCAAAAAAGGAACCGCGTTTGTCTTCAACGCCGAGGATATGGAGCGGCGCTCCCCGGACCTTGATGGTTCTGCCAACCGCCGTGCTGTTTGGAAAGAACTTTTCCTTTACGTCCCAGCCGATCACACAGACGTTTGTAATACGCGTGGATTCCTCGGTCGTCATGAACCGCCCTTCCAGCAGGGTCTTGTCCTCGATCTCGTACATGTTTGCCGTGGTGCCTATAATCCGGACCGAGGGCATGTCGATGCCGTCCTGGCTGAGGTCGGAACCCGAGTTTATCTGTGCCCCGACATTGGAACACATCTGGCAGTTATCGCGGACATATTCATACTCTTCCCATTTTATGTCCTTATTGCGGCGGTTTCGCCGCTCCTGCTCCTCGTCCGACATACGTCCCATCGACGCCATACGGTTGATCATGAAATGGTTCGTACCCAGGATCTTTGACGCCTTTTCCACGACATACGTCTTTAGCCCGCTGATCGAGGCTCCGACGACAACAACTGCGGCGACCCCGATGATGATACCGATCAACGTCAGGAATGCTCGCAGCTTGTGTTCGAGGATCGACTTAAGGGCGATCCAGAAAGCGTCGGAGTAAAAAGTGTAAAGCTGACGCATACGGTGACAAAACGCGACTCAGAACCTATTGACAAGCTGGTAAACGAAAGTAGGCGGGCAAAAGTTCTATTTGAAGGAAAGATTTTCCGAAACGGAAAAAACGACGGCCAGATCGACCGTCGTTCTATTTCCGAAATGATTTCGTACTAAGTCTAATACTGTCCGATCAGAGTGAGTTCGGCGATGTTATCGTCCAAGCGGACGATCCTCGGAGCGAAGGAATACTGCTTCGATCGGACAGAGAGTACAACGCTTTGACCACTTTCGATATTCGGTATACTAAAGTATCCGAAAGGCCCGGTACGGGCTTCATGAACCGTCCCATTTGATGCGGCAGCAGTTACTGTGGCGTTTCGTAGGGCTCGGCCTTCGGGGGTCAAAACCTGTCCGTTAATGGAAACCAGTGCCGCCGTCGGAAGCGAATATATAGGAGGCGGATCCGATGCGAACGTGCCTGTGGCCGCAGCCGTAATGCTTTGCAAAAAGCTGCCTGGTCCAAGAGCGAAATTTGGGGTCACCGACGAAAAGCTGAACGAAAGGTTGCGAGACGTAGTCAGGGCGAAACCCAGGAAATCAGATGTAAAGGTGACAACGTGATCGGGTGTTGTTGCTGCGAGCGTAGCTGAGTTTCCTCCATTGGAACCGACTATCCCAGGCGTGCCGGCGGACGGGGAAAAAACGGCGGTCAACAGATTTGTCCGCGATCCGGAACCGACACCGACAGGCGCCGCTGTATCGCGGATGATTTGGACCGTAACAGTCTGGTTGAGCGGTTGAGTCACGTTTCCAAGGAACAGCGAACCATTGGTCGTTGTGGTGGTCGTAACAAAAACATGGGCGTTTTGTAATCCTTGAAGCGATGGGTCGAGACCACTAATATTCGAATAAAGAAAAAACACCGGCGAACCGCCACCAATCGCATTGAAATTTCCGGAACTCAAGTTATTGGTGAAAATAAAGTCTTGTCCGCCGGTCCGCTCCAGAAACTGGGCGAACGTGGTGGTTTGTGCTGTGACGGTAAAGAACGATGCGAAAATCAAAATGCCAAAGAAAGCCAAAGCTAAGCGCATCGACGATCGTGGTGTTGAATATTTCATTTTAGGTTTCTCCACAGATGGCCATTATCTAAGGTTAATTCTTTTTTGTCTGACCGAGAAAGGTTACTGGAAAGGGAAAGACGCAACTAAGTGTTTATAACATAAATCAATGGAGACGGTCTTGTCAATGATATGTTAAACAGACTTTTACAACCCGAGTAAATTGCACTTTCCCTCTTCGAATGACCGTAACAACCCGCGATACTCGATCCTTTTAAGCATCACCTTGGCTGGTTTTTCGGTCCAAGGCTCTCGTGTTACAATATCCCTTTATTCACGATCTGTCGGACGACCTATTACCTTGCAGGAGAAACACTTTTGAGTATCTTAGTCGATAAGAACACACGCTTGATCGTACAGGGCATAACGGGAAAAGAAGGCACTTTTCACATGTTGCAAATGCGCGATTACGGTACAAATGTCGTGGGCGGCGTTACGCCAGGGAAAGGAGGCACGACCCACGAAGGCGTCGCAGTCTTCAATACGGTTGCCGATGCCGTTCGTGAGACCGGAGCGAATGCTTCAGTTATTTACGTTCCGCCGGCTTTTGCGGCCGACGCGATAATGGAAGCAGCGGACGCAGGTATTCCGCTGGTCGTCTGCATTACCGAGGGCATTCCCGTAGCCGATATGGTCAAGGCAAAGGAGTATCTCGCAAGCCGCAATACTCGCGTCATCGGCCCGAACTGCCCCGGAATCATTTCCCCCGGCAAGTGCAAGATCGGCATTATGCCCGGACATATTCATAAGGAAGGGCGTATCGGCGTTGTGTCACGTTCAGGAACGCTGACGTACGAAGCCGTCGGGCAATTAACGGCCCTAGGTCTCGGACAATCGACCGCGATCGGCATCGGCGGCGACCCGATAATCGGGACCAATCACACCGACGCCCTGCGTTTATTTCAGGCCGACGACGAAACCGACGCCATTGTCATGATCGGAGAGATCGGCGGAACCGCCGAAGAGGACGCCGCCGCCTACGCAAAAGAAAACGTTACCAAGCCAATAGTGGCGTTCATTGCCGGCCAGACCGCACCTCCGGGGCGCCGCATGGGCCACGCCGGTGCCATCATCTCAGGAGGCAAAGGCACGGCCGCCGAGAAGATGAAGGCGTTGACCGAAGCCGGAATTCGTGTGGTTGAATCACCGGCGGATATCGGCCAAGCAGTCAAGGATGCTCTTGGAAGCGGAGCCGGAGCCTAGAGACTCTCAGCCTTCAATGAAATTCTCGCATTCATTCGTTGTTGAGAAAGCTGACATTGATGAGTTGGGGCATGTGAACAATGTCGCGTACCTGAGATGGGTGCAGGACATTGCGGTAGCCCACTGGCGGCACGCCGCAACGGATGAGATGCTCGCCAATTTTCTGTGGGTCGTCGTTCGACACGAACTAGATTACAAAAAGCCCGCATTTGAAAAGGACGAGATCACCGCAACAACCTGGGTCGGCAAATGGACCGCAGCCACATGCGAGCGATCTACCGAGATCAATCGCGGCGATGACTTATTGCTAAAAGCCAGAACCGTTTGGTGCATGCTCAACCGCGAAAAAGAAAGGCCTGCCAGAATCTCATCCGAACTTCGGGGCAAGTTCGTATACTAGGAGAGAATGATGGCGGGAATAGAAAAAGGGTGTTTTAGGCTAATAATTAATAAACGTAATACTAGAGATAATTAAACAATGAGCAACTTAACATTTGGAATCATCAAGCCCGACGCTGTTCGGGCGGGGAATCATGGGAATATCGTGGCCAAAGTTTTGGCGAGCGGGTTTAAGATACGCGGGATGAAGCTTATTCATCAGTCTTTGAAAGATGCGGAGGGGTTTTATGCTGTTCATGCGGCTCGGCCGTTTTTTGGCGAGCTGACGGAATTTATGTCGAGCGGGCCGTGTGTTGTGCTGGCTCTGGAGAAGGAAAATGCCGTTCCGGCGTGGCGTGAGCTGATGGGGGCAACAGATCCGGCTGAGGCCGCTGAGGGCACTCTGCGTAAGGAATTTGCGACGTCGATCGGTGAAAATGCGGTTCACGGATCGGATTCCGACGAAAATGCGGCCATCGAGATCGCGTATTTCTTCAGCAAACTTGAATTAGTTTAGACGTTAAAGTATAAAAGTTGCAGATAGTTGCGGATGATTGTGACGGGCAGCTGGAGACTGTTACCGAAAGTTTTAGAAACCTGCTGAAACGTCTACAATTATTTGTATCTTTTTGATTCACTTTGTTGCTGTCAGGAACGCCGGATCAAGGACGAAATACTATGAAAAAATGCCCGAGTTGCGATAAAACATTCGAAGATTCGATGCGATTCTGTCAGGTCGATGGTACTCCGTTGGTTGACGACGCTCCGCCTCTTGACCCGTTCAAGACTATGGTCGTATCGTCGGCGAGTTCTCTGGCTGGCTCTGTATCAGAACCCATAGAACTTTCAGTCCCCGAGGCGTCTCCTGCGCAGCCGACCTTCGGATCCGAGGCTCCGGCGCAGCCGACCTTTGAACCGCCCGCTCCCGAGCCGCCGACTTTTGAATTGGACACTCCGGCACAACCGACGTTTGGTGCGGAGGCACCCGCGCAACCTATTTTTACAGCCGAAACGGCAGCGATCCATGAACCCGATGAGCTTCTGGACTTGCCCGGGGCAAACGATCCTCTAAAAACGATGTACGTTTCGGAGGAAGAAATGCGGCAGGCCCTGGGTGGTTCGCCGGTTGATCTGGAATTGACTCCCGATCCGCCAGAGTTCATAGCGTCGGAGATTTCGGCAAGCGTTCCTCCCGAGGCCGACATGCCGTCGTACGGAGAGGCACCTTTTACGGCAGACGAACGCGCATCTTCACTGAGCTCGCCCGCAGCTTCGTTTGATGCGTCGGTGCCGTCAATACCATCGCCGTTCGATGCCGCTCCGATAGCGAATATTGAACCGATCGCACCTAAAGAACCGTCAAAACCATTGTTTGACGAACAAGAGACAATGATGCAGCCTCCCGCGTCGCCGTTCAGCGAACCATCGCCGCCGATCGATGCGACGCCTGAACCGGTTTTTTCGACCCTCTCCGAACCGGAGCCGGAGCAGAGCCCTCAGGCGCCTCCATTCAAGGAGCCGGAATCATTACCGGCAGTAGCGACACCGGCCTACGAGGAACAGTCACCGGCAGCCTGGACGCCGCCACCTCCGCCTGACGCCAGTTGGCAGAATCAGGAGATCGGTTCGAATACGCCTTTTCAGCCTCCACCAGCTGGTGTTGGCGGCCAGAACAAGACTTTGCCGATCGTTTCTCTTATTTTGGGTATTCTTTCTGTCTGCTGTTACATCTCGCCGATCACCGGACTAATCGCTTTGATTACCGGATACCTCGGGATGAAGAATGTAAAAGACGACCCTGACAATTACGGCGGCCGCGGCCTTGCGATGGCGGGTATGATCACTGGCGGCATTTTCTTCTTGGTTGGTGTAGTTTATTGGGTGTTAATCATCTTGATGTACGCCGGGATCATTGCGGGTTCGTTCATGCCGCGCTATTGAATTATATGTCGTTAGTCTCAGATGTTCTTCAATCGACCATTGCCATTATCAAAGGAATGCGGCGTACAATTTCCGAGGTTCCTCGGGGTAAATGGACGGTCCAATATCCTGACGAGCCCATAACTGTTCAGCCGCGATATCGCGGACAGCACTTGCTCCATGTGGACGAAAACGGCAAAGAAAAGTGTGTCGCGTGCTATCTCTGCGCCGCTGCTTGTCCGTCAGATTGCATATATATCGAGGCCATCGACGATCCGCGTCCATACGAAGAGCGCGTCGGACGCGATGAACGATACGCCAAGGTCTACAATATTGACTACGGACGCTGTATTTTCTGCGGCTTCTGCGTCGAGGCCTGCCCGAAGGATGCGATAACTCACGGATATAATTTCGAGCTATCGGTCTACAACCGTGCCGATCTTCTCAAGACCAAGGACGACCTGCTGATCACGAAACAAAAACAGTCGAAGAATTACCGCGTCGCACTCTCGACGGAAGACGTGGACTCGGAATATAAAGAAGTTTGATCTGGTAGTCAGTTTGCGGCACGGGTTTGGTGAAAAGTGACGCCAAACGCAGGCCGCCGCCGCCGCCGGCGTTCCAATGGACAGCGACGAACTCCCGCCAACGCAGAAAGGACGACATTACGAGCTTAGGGCCAGAGGGCTGCGTGAATTCGCGGGGCTGAAACGCGACGACGATCGGCTTGACCCGTTCTCGTTAGCCTATTTTGCAAAGCTCCTGGTCGCATCCTATGCCGACGTCGAACCATTCCTGAGTGAAGAAACCAAGCAGCACCTGGTCGGTGCAGGTAAAGAAAAATGGTCCGGCGGGGCCGCGTCACAAACGTTGCCAAACGGCCAGAAACTTATCATACTCAATCCCACTCACGGTAAGACACGGCAAAACGCAACGCTGATGGAAGAGGTTTGTCACGTGTTTTATGGGCATAAACCGAGCCGCCTGGCGATTGAGAATCGTGATAAGAACGGCGAGATCATCGCCCGTGACTACAATGAAGCGATCGAAGAGGAAGCCTATTCGACCGGAGCGGCGGCACTTGTTCCATATACCGCATTGAAAAGAATGGTCGAAATGGGTAAGTCTATCCCTGAGATCGCACGGCATTTCGGTGTCAGCCGCGCTCTGGTAGAATTTAGGATCAAAGTCTCCCGACTTTGGGCGACCTATGAGGAACGCGTGTTCCGGGAACCTGACTAAATGGCCGACGAAATTCATCAATCCTTTAAGCCGCATACCGAGCTGACGACCGTTGATAAGCTCAGGATGCTGCTCGATATTACCAAAACGATCAGCCGCTCGCTCGACCTTGACGAGGTTCTAAACCTTGTGATGGACACTCTCGGTTCGCTGCTTCCGTACGATGCGGCCGGTATTTACCTAATGGACTTCAGTTCGGAAAATAAGGGCGGTTACGTTTTTAAGTCAAAAGCAATTCGTGGATATCAGATCAGCTTTGACCTGATAGAGCCGAGACTAAAGATCGGCGAGGGCTTTCTCGGAGCCGTCGCTCAGACCTCTAAACCAATAATTTCGCCGGACGTTACAAAAGATCCGCGGTACTTTCGCGCACGCGAACTTACGCGGTCGGAAATGCTCGCGCCGATCATCTCAAACGAACAGCTTATAGGTGTTTTTGATCTTGAAAGTGACTCGTTGAACGCTTATACGGACGACGATCTCGACGTACTCCAATTGCTGACGTCACAGGTCGCTATCATTATCGAAAAGGTCAGGCTTCACGATCAGGTCGTTGAGAAGAAACGCATCGAAGCCCAGCTTGAGATCGCCCGCCAGGTCCAGCTTGAATTGCTACCTGAGACTGATCCGTCAGTCGAGAATTTCGATATTAGTGCCTACATTTTCCCCGCCGAAGAAGTTTCGGGAGACTATTACGACTGGGTGCGGGTATTTGACGACCAGATCGGGATCGTAGTTGCTGACGCCGTCGGGAAAGGGATCCCGGCGGCACTTCTGATGTCCTTCCTGCGAGCGAGTTTACGAGCGTGCGTTCAGATCGGCTATGCTCCGCATGTTGCTCTTTCCAAGGTCAGTAATCTGCTAAGAGGCTCGATCAAGGACAATCAGTTCATCACCGGTGTTTACGGGATGCTCGATTCGACCAATCGGACGTTCGTTTTTTCAAATGCCGGTCATAATCCTCCACTTCTTATCAAGCCGGGGGGCGAATACAGATTTGTCGATTATGGTGATATGCCGCTCGGGATGTTCGAGGATAGCCATTATCACCAGCACTTTATTCGTTTCGAGGATGAACAGGTAATGGTGATCTACACCGACGGCATTACCGAAGCAGCAAGCCCGAGCGGAGAGGAATACGGACAGGAACGATTTGCGAAGAGGGTTCTTGACGGAATTGACCTTCCGGCAAAAAAGCTTATCGACCACATTCGCAAGGGCATCGCAGATTTTACTGAACGTAAATTCCTGGATGATGACGGGACATTATTTATCATAAAGGCCTTGTAACTGCACGCGCGAGGAAAAAGTAAAAGGTAGAAAGCTTGTGGCTTCCTACCTTTTACTTTTGCCTTCTTTGCGTGGCTTCAGTTGTGAAATGAAAAAATCAGTGACCGGTTATCGATAAGTGATGATTGTCCCCGCCGGGAACGACCGGGGCCGTATAGTTGTCATAATTGATCTTATCGTTTTTGGTCGAAAATGCGTAGATGTCAAAACCGTACGCATCAAAAAAATCTGTAAGTTCTTCTGACCGGTCAACATATACTGTTTCCGTAAACCCGAGTTCGCGGCGTATCTGCAGGAGTCGCTCGATCACTTCGAGCGGTGCAAAACACTGTTCCGGGTCTTTGAATGTTGCCATATTTAATCCACCTGCTTTTTCCGGACACCCTGCCCGGAAGAACAGACATCTGATTAGATAACGAAAAAACTGGAATGGTTGTTCGCAATATTCAAACTTATTTGCCGGCGGAACAATATAACTTGGAGAGCAAATAGAAATTGATGTTTTATCTAAAAGGGATTATGATGAATTGGAAGTAATCCCGGCCAAAAAAGGAGACTGTGACCATGAAACGTATTGCTAAGGTATTTTGTATTGCCGCGTTCCTTTCGCTATCGGTTAATTTTGCGGATGCTCAAACCGATCGGCAGGCTGCCGCTGGGGCTGTGGCGGACAAATACGTGATCTCGGCCAGGGCCGGAGGCGTGAATTATGTCGAAGGTTCCGTAACAGTTGTGCGAAAGGACGGCACAAGTGGTCTTCTTCTCCGCCGTGACGAGATCAGGATTGGCGACAAGGTCTCAACTGGCCCGGACGGAAAGGCCGAGGTCCTGCTTAACCCAGGTTCGTATATGCGGATCGGGGCCAACACCAAGTTTGAGTTTAAGACGACGGCGCTCGAAAATCTTCAAATTCGCATGGATAGCGGCAGTGCCATCTTCGAGGTCTTCGCAAGCGCAGAGTTTACGGTCCGGGTGATCACGCCCAAAGCAAAACTTCTCCTGATCCAATCCGGTGTATTTCGAGTTGACGCAATGGCTGACGGGGGAGCAAGGGTCGCCGTGATCGAGGGACAAGCCATGTTAGCGGACCGCATCGCTACGTTGGTCAAAAAGGGTCAGGTCGCTGTTTTGGCTGATGGAGCCTCGTCGTTGACGAAGATCTCGGGTGAACATAAGGACGATCTTGCTCTCTGGAGCAAAACCCGCGGCAAGGAGCTCGCAAAACAGACCGCGAGCATCAAGAATGCTGGGGTACGAAATTCGTTATTAAGCTCATATAATCGGGGCGGCTGGGGAATGAATAACTCCTTTGGCTTATGGATCTTTGATGCCTCGTGGGGCGGATATTCATTTCTCCCGTTTGGATGGAATTGGAGTTCGCCATATGGTTATGGATTTCATAATAATATCGGGGGATATCACCTTCCTGAGACGATCTACAATACACCGGTAGGTGGCGGCACGCCTCCCGATAGGAGCACGCGGACATTACAGATAGGTTCGAGCTCCGTACGTCCATTCGAGAAGTTGGAAACGTCGTCGGGCAACCCATCAAGAACCCTGCAAGTAGGCTCACCGGTCGATTCACGAGGTAGTTCTAGCGGGGATTATTCGCCTTCGGTTCGGCCAACTAGTTCTTTCCCGGTCACATCGTCGTCGTCACCGGTTGTGTCGGTGCCGTCAGCACCGGCTCCGTCCGACTCCGCACCGGCGTCGACCAGGACCATCAAACCGTAGTCGATCGCGATCCAGACGAGTATTGAAGGAGAGTCCATTTCGGGGCTCTCCTTTTTAATTGTGTTAGTAGGATGATCTTAATTAAATCAAGCCCTATAAGCAGGATCGCCCATTTATGCGTTGGAGGACGTATCCTACTTAAACAACCCAATCAAAAAGGCAGCGGGGTCCGGGATCTTAGGCGAAGGATCGAGCACGATAACGATGGACTGGAGGCCGTTGAACAGTGTGTGAAGGATGATACACGGCAGCAGATTCTTTGATCTCACTCGCAGGGCCGTCAGGGTTACGCTCAGCAATGCCAGCAAGAAGATAGTCGAGTAACTCGGGTAATATTGGGGAATGTGAACCACCAAAAAAAGGACGGTAACAAGGAGAAACGCGGCCGGTGCATTTATCGTTCGCTGAAAAGCTGAATATAATACGCCCCGATAAACGACCTCTTCGACAATTGGTGCTGTAAAAGTCGCGAGTATGGCTATAAGGACGGCGACCGTTCGAGAGCTTTGAATGATACGAAGGAGATCATTATCCTTTTCGGGAAAAAAATTAGAGACGACAATGGCGACGGACATAAAGGCGACGAGGATGGCGAGATAATGCCACCACCTGATTCCACCACTTTGCCATCCAAGCGTTTTTGTAAAGGAATAGGCCCTGTTTCGAGTTACGACAAGCCACGCCGCAAAGAAGGTCAGAATGTGTGCGGGTATGATCGCCAGTATTTGCACCAATATCGCAGTCCGGTCGTTTTTCGCCAATTCGATGAGCGCCGCTGTTTCCCGGATGGGCGGATCTAGCGTTGCGGAGTACGCGATCAGAAAAAAACTCGGCAATATCAGTATGAGAAACACGCTGAATATCCATATACCGATCGCAATTCCCACACCCCACGGCGGATCATTCGGTGTTGGTATATATTCTGGAACCGGAGGTGTCGTTGCTGGGGCGATCGGAATGCTTTCGTTAAGGTGTTCGACGTTTTCCACGAGGTTGAGTTTAGCGTGAATAGCAAATAACTTCCAAGTTCGTCTCTCACGCGTTGAATATTCACGGAAATCACGCTAACCTAAAATCCCGTGGAGATACACGGAACCAATCCCCAACAAAATGTGATCGCGATCATCCCAGCACGCTATTCGTCTACGCGTTTGCCGGGAAAGATGCTGCTCGATATTGTCGGCAAACCATTGATAATACGAACGATGGAGCAGGCTAAGAAGGCAGAGACGGTTTCGCGGGTACTTGTTGCGACCGACGATCAACGAATATTCGACGTTGTGACTGCGGCCGGCGGCGAAGCCCTGATGACATCCACGGATCATCAATCGGGTAGCGACCGCCTCGCTGAGGTCGCCGAGTATCTGCCTGAAGGTTCGGTGATCGTCAACGTCCAGGGCGATGAGCCGCTGATCTCGCCCGACACCATCGACCGCACCGTCGAGGCTCTGATCAATGATCCGTCTGCCCAGATCGCTACTGCGTGCGAGCCGATCAAGAGCCTCTGGGGCGAGCTTCTCAATTTTAACGTCGTCAAGGTCGCGATCGGCGAGCACGGCAACGCATTATACTTTTCGCGTTCGCCGATGCCATTTCCCCGCGAGGCATCGTTGCGGTATGAGGGCGATCCGAATCGAGCTCTTACGGAAGAGCCTGAGATCCTAGCAGCTTATCACCGAAAGCACACAGGTCTTTACGCTTACAGACGCGAGTACCTGCTCGAGTTTAGCCGGATGCCGCAGACCCGGCTTGAGAAACTGGAAATGCTCGAGCAACTTCGCGCTCTCGAGAACGGTGCAAAGATCAACGTCGTCGAGGTCTCGGACAGATCGATCGGCGTCGATACGCAGGAAGACCTCGACCGCGTCCGGGCGATCTTGATGCTGCCGGATATTAGTTTTCGCGAGGCGACGATCGACGACATCGGGGAAGTTGCAAAGGTGCACGTCGAATCATGGCAGAGGTCTTTTGCTGGGATCGCTCCGGCAGACTATCTTCAAAACATGTCCGTCCACGATCGCGTCGAACGGCTGAGGGAGCGGTTTCACAAAAAGCCCTACCGGATGATAATTGCAGAGCATCCGACCGGCGGGATAGCTGGATTCGCTGACTTTGGCCCGCCCGTATTCGATGCAGGACGAGACGCTCAGATCTACTCGTTTTATTTGCTGCCTCAATTTCAGAGGTTGGGTTTAGGTTCCAAACTCTTTCGGCACTGCGTCTCGCTGGTTCGCGACGAGGGGCACGGTTCACTATGTCTCGACTCGCTCGAGGCGAGTCCATATCGCCGATTTTATGAAAAGCACCACGGAACCATTGTCGGGCGTGACGGACATTTGCTCGGTGACGAACATTTTGAAACGGTGATTTACGCCTGGGACGATCTTGAAAAAATATGAGCGACTGGATCGGACTTGGATTTTTTTTGTTATTAAGTATCGGAGCTTTGGTCGGCGTGAAATTGCTGAGCAAACCACGAGTGACGACATCTGAGGAATTCGAGCGAAACGCCGCGGAAGGCACCACCGCGCTTGGTGCTTCCATGAATGCCTTACAGGAACTGATGAACCCTGAGGCGGCTAAGGCAAAAGAAGTCATTACGCAGATGAAGGAAGGGCGGTATCAGAAAAAGAAGCGTGAAGGGAAAGCAAGTGGAACGGATGGCGAGGAGTCGATCGTAGATCAATGACCAGCACCTCTGAAATTATTATTATCTTTGTTCTACTGGTTTCGTACGCGGCAAGTCGTATGATCTCGTCAAATGCGACTCAAAAGCTTGATGACGAAATGAAACTAAGGATATTTGACGGGTTTTCTAAGCGAAATAGTTATTCCATGATCGTAATTATTTTAGTCGTCTTTGCTTTTTTTGTTTTATCACGATATCTGCCTGAATATAGTTCGTATATAACACTGGCCTATGCCGTCGTCCTGGCGGTTTATTTCATGATCAAATTATTTTTTAATTTTCGAAAATTGAAAGAGATTGGTGCACCTGCAGATTATGTAAGGAAAATCGTACTTTCGTGGACTGTTTTTATGATCGGATGTGGTGTGATAGCAATGATCGGCCTCGTTCGAATCACGGGTTATTAAGGTACGGTTCCTGCGGAGAATATAAATGACTGAAAAAAATACAAAATACATTTTCGTAACTGGCGGTGTGGTCTCGAGTTTAGGTAAAGGACTTGCGGCTAGTTCGATCGGCTGTTTACTCGAGGCACGCGGGATGACCGTCCAGATGATGAAGCTTGATCCGTACATCAACGTCGATCCGGGAACGATGTCGCCATTTCAGCATGGCGAGGTTTTCGTGACCGACGACGGTGCGGAGACCGATCTTGATCTTGGACATTACGAACGATTTACACATGCCAAGCTTTCACAGGCCAATAACTGGACTAGCGGCCGCATTTACTTGTCCGTTATCGAAAAAGAACGCCGGGGTGACTATCTCGGAAAGACCATCCAGGTGATTCCGCATATCACCGACGAGATCAAGGCAGCGATCCGAAAGGTAAAGGAGCTTCACACGCCTGACGTCTTGATCGTTGAGATCGGCGGTACGGTCGGCGATATCGAATCGTTGCCATTTATGGAGGCAATTCGTCAGCTCGGCAATGAAGAGGGCCGAAACAATGCAATTTTTGTCCATGTGACGTTGGTTCCGTTCATCGCCGCTGCCGGCGAATTAAAGACAAAGCCGACCCAGCACAGCGTCCGTGAACTTCGGGAGATCGGTATCGCACCGGACATTTTGTTATGCCGTTCTGATCGGCCGCTGCCGCTCGAATTACGACGAAAGATCGCCCTATTCTGCAACGTCCAGGAAAGTGCCGTAATCTCAGCCCTCGACGTGCCATCGATCTACGAGGTTCCGCTCGCATTTCACGAACAAGTATTGGATGACCTCATTGTCGGTATGCTGCATATGCAGGAACAGTTTCCGATAGTCGATCTGCGAAAGTGGAGGGAACTGGTCTCAACGATCAAGGATCCCACGGGAGGCTCGGTTCGCATCGGGATAGTGGGCAAGTACGTGGAACTCGAAGATTCGTATAAATCGCTCCGCGAGGCCCTTACTCACGCCGGGGTGGCTAATAACCTTCGCGTAAACGTTGCTTGGATCGAGTCGGAGAATCTGGTCAAAGACGATTATGAGAACGCTCTGCAGGATTTTGATGCGATCCTTGTCCCCGGCGGTTTTGGGAAACGCGGCATCGGCGGCATGTTGCGAGCTATCAAATACGCTCGAAAATCGGCAACTCCATACTTTGGTATCTGTCTCGGATTGCAGACGGCGTGTATCGAATTTGCACGAAACGTTTGCGGATTGCGTGATGCCGACTCGACTGAATTTAATGAAGAAACGCCGTTTCCTATAATTTTCAAACTTCGTGATCTTGTAAATGTGGATGAATATGGCGGTACGATGCGGCTTGGCGAGTGGAAATGTAACCTTGCCGAAAACACACTTGTCCGCGATATCTATCACGGGGCGGGCGAGATCGGCGAGCGACACCGTCACCGATACGAATTCAATCCGGAATACCGCGATGCCCTCGAAAAGGAAGGTATGGTATTCAGCGGGATTTCGCCCGACGGTAAATTCGTGGAGATGATAGAACTTCCACGAGAAATGCACCCGTTTTTTGTCGCTTGTCAGTTTCATCCGGAATACAAGTCGAAGCCCCTCGACGTTCACCCGCTGTTCGATTCGTTTGTGAAAGCCGCCTGGCAAAATCGAATTCACAGCGAAAACCTCGATCACGACGTCTCCAGCGACAAGCAGATCGAAATGCCGGAGCGGGCCGAGGTAACCAACGAAGAATATTTACCGGAATAGTTCGCGACCTTCGAATGAAACTTTTATCGTCAATTTTGGTGGTCTTGTTGTTGGCAGCGGCGACGTTTGCACACGAATACTGGTTTGAGCCTGACAATTTCTTTCTGAGCAAGGGACAGGTCACCCGACTTCACCTTTTTGTCGGCGAGGCCCTTAAAATGGACGAGGAACGAGAGTATCAGCCCGCAAAAACAAATTCGTTCCAGTTGTTTTCGCCCACCGGGCCATTTGATATGCGGACCATGGCGGATGCTGAGAAAAAGCCGTTGTTGAATTTTTCGTCTGCCTCAGCCGGCACCTATCTTTTCTCAATGGAGAGGAACTGGTCATACATTTCGCTCGATGCCGACAAATTTGAGGCATACCTTCATGATGAAGGTATGGACTACGTGATCACCGAACGTCGTCGGCTTGGTGAAAGTAAAAAAGAAGGCCGCGAACGATATTCTCGTTACCTAAAGTCGATGATACAGGTTGGAGATGGTGTAACCGGAAACGTTAAAACCCGTCTCGGGTCAAAACTCGAGATCGTTCCCTTGGACAACCCGTATGGAAAGCGTGTTAGCGGGACACTAAGTTTCCAGATCTGGTTTGACGGCCGTCCGCTCGTGGAAAAGGCAGTCTTCGCCGACAATCGCGACGGCGATGTGATCGACACCCGAGAACTCAAAACGGACAAGGAAGGAAAAGTCGAAGTCAAATTCGGCCGAAAGGGCATTTGGCTGATCCGCGTTGTGCATATGCAAAGGTGTGAAAACCGATGCGGCGAGGCCGACTGGGAGAGTTTCTGGGGAGCGTTGAGTTTTGGCGTGAAGTAAGCATGGATTTATCTGGTGGAATTACACGCGAAGTGACGTTAATGAGTACTATAATTATTTAGAAAGTTCAAAGAAATGACCATCACTCAATCATTTACAGTCGGTGATAGTATTTTCGGAAACGGCCAACTGAGCTTTATCCTTGGGCCGTGTGTTGTCGAGTCGACTCAACACGCGTTGTTTATGGCGCAGGAGATCAGCGACATTTGCAAGCATGTCGGAGTCGATTTTGTATACAAATCGTCCTTCGACAAGGCTAATCGCAGTTCGATCGAGAGCTTTCGGGGCCAGGGAATGGAATTCGGTTTGGAGGTCCTCGCGCAGGTGAAGGATGAGATCGGGATTCCGGTAATAACCGACATCCACGAACCGTGGCAGGCGGAAAAGGTGGCCGTCGTCGCGGATATGCTCCAGATCCCGGCATTTCTATGCCGTCAAACGGATCTACTTATCGCGGCGGCAAAGACTGGCAAGGCCGTGAATGTGAAAAAAGGGCAGTTTCTCGCACCGTGGGACGCAAAGAACATTGTCGAAAAGCTGCAGGAAGCCGGCTGTGAAAAGATCCTTCTGACAGAGCGTGGATCGAGTTTCGGGTACAATAATCTGGTCGTTGACCTGCGTTCGTTTCCGATCATGCGGTCGTTCGGTGTTCCCGTAGTTTTTGATGTGACGCACTCTTTGCAATTGCCCGGCGGGCTCGGCAAGGCAACTGGCGGGCAGTCCCAATACATCGAAGATTTCGCTCGTGCCGGTGTTGCATGCGGCGTTGATGCCGTTTTTATGGAAGTCCACGATAACCCGGCGAAGGCTCCCAGCGATGGCCCGAACCAATTACCGTTAGACAGGCTTGAGAAGCTTCTGACGAAACTAAAAAAGATCAACGAGTTGGTCGGCACCAATTAGTAATAACAAGCCATGATGAAGGGAATGATAAAAAACAGCTTATTGATCGTGGCCCTGGTAGTCGTAGGCCTCGGCTGCGATATCTCTAAACTAGTTAACAACGGCAAAAGTGACGATCCAAATCCGCCCAGGACGACACCGACTGTCGAAGCTAAACCAAGTCCGGCCAATTCGCCGAAGCCAAGTGCGACACCCGCGACGTCGTCACTGATCGACATTCTAAAGAGGTCAAAAGGAAAATATCCGTATCAGGCAAAGCTGCTGGAAATTCCGGACCTCAAAGAGCGTTTGAAAAAGCTTATGGGAAGCGAGTTTGCCGCGATGAAGAAGTATTGGAACGTTGAGTCGCCTTTCGAGATCGAAAACGATGTCCTCATGGCCAGCGGTTGCGAAGCCCATAACTGCGGCTCCAATCATTATTTCCTGTTTGTCGATCTAAAAAATGACGATATAAACGTATACCACCAGGAAGATAGCGGAACAAAACACTATTACGAACGGGGAGAGATCAAACTCCCGACAAAATTTGCGGACGATCTGGGCGATGACCACCACGATGACCGTTAGAACGCCGTTACATCTAATGAATTACTTTCGAACTTTTAACCTTATTTTGTTTTTGACACTTTGGTTCAGCGGCATTTTGGCCGCCCAGGATGCCGTCCAGACCTGGCAGGTCCTGAAATACGACATCTCTGCTACGTTGCCGCAAGGCGAAAAAGACCGGAATCTGGTCTCCCACGCTGTTTTGACGCTCAAGAATGTCTCCGGCAAATCCGCGTCGTCACTGACCCTCAGGATCAGCCCAGTTGCTGAGGTTACCGGGATCAAGATCAATGACGCGGTGACGGATTTTTCCAAGAGCGAGGAAAAAGTCGGTTCGGCCGGGTCTCTTCAGCGAATTGCAATGCGACTTCCGGGTGTTGCCGCGGACGCGGTTGTGACGGCGACGGTCGACTATAAGTTTACGGTCAAGGAAAATTCCGGCATAAGTGCAGTGTCACCGGTCGGGGCCCAGGTTCTGCCGCTCTCGTATTGGTATCCGACGCCGACGAGTTGGTTCTTCACACGCGGTGCCGATAGGGCACCGTTCAGGATCAAAGTTACCGGCGGAACCGGCCTTACAACGATCTCGGCGGGTACATCGGCCGCCGGAACGTTTGAGCAGAAATTCAATGGTCAGCCATTTTTTGTTTCGGGAGGTTGGGAGGCAATAAATTCGAATGGTGTCGAGGTTGATATGCCGACCGGACTGTCGGCCGATGGCCAAAAACGTGCGGCGGAACTTGCGTCCCTCTATATTGATGCCCGTACTTTTGCCGCCGGGATCCTGGGAACTGCTCCCGCTGAGCCCCTCCGTATCGTAGCGGTGCGGCGTGGTGGAGGTTTTACCGGAGGTGGTACGGTACTGGTAGAGGATTCAGTATTTCGTCGCTCAAAGGTCGATTCGCAGACAGCGATGTCGATTGCCGAAGCCGCGGCAAAGATATGGATCGGCAACTCGATCAATGCCAGCGGCGACGCTCACGGTGTAATTCTGGAAGGCCTCGTTCGTTTCATCGCAACCGAGTTCCTTGAATCGAAATATGGCAAGGATGTCGCGGATATTGAGCGGCTTCGTCAGCGGACCGCGTACACCGCGGTTTCCAAACGTGACTCTCCTTTGATACTGGTCTCCCCGCTCGACGAATACTATTACGGGGAGGTGGCGAATAAGGGAGCAATGTTTTGGCGGTTGCTGGCGAAGCGGGTCGGCATGACCGACTTCTCGAATACATTGAAGTCAAACATGGCTGATGGCAGTTTGACCATTGCGGAAGTTCGACAGGCATTTTCGGCCAATAAAGATCTTTTGGATTATCTGTTGGAAAAAGTAACAGAAATGAACCTACTGGTCGGCCTCCCCGTGCCGGGTTCCGGCGAAACTAAGGTCGCCCTTCGCAATACAGGCGGGATCGACGCGACGGTGACGGTGGTTGCCACGATGGCCAACGGCCAAAGGATGGAGGCCGCTGCGACGATAAAGTCGTTTAGTTATGGCGATGTAGTGTTCAAGACGCCAAATAAGGTGGTGCGAGTCGAAGTTGATTCGGACAAACTTTACCCTCAAACCGAATATTCGGATGATGTCGCACCGCGCGAGACCACGGATACCGATCTGCTCCTTGCGGTTAAACGAAATTTTGACAAACAGGATTTCGCGGGTGCTGAAACTACGGCAAAGACAGTCCTTGCGTCGATGCCCCGGGCGGACGATGTACGTGTTCTGCTTGGCAGATCACTGCTTGCATTGGGGCGAACCGCGGAGGCCGAAAAGGAATTTCGAGCTGTCCTCGACGAAAAACTGCCGTCTTCGCGGAGCCTTGCATGGGCCAATAACGGGCTTGCCGATATCGCGGTGCGAGCGAACCAGAATGACCAGGCAGCCAAATTTGTGGAAGCAGCAATTCTGGCCGACGCCGAGTACGGTGCCAGCCTGGCTGCACGAAACCTACGAAGCAAGGCTGCAATGGCTACACCGGTCGATCCCGGCGTCAAGACCTTCTTCACCGACTTCGACAAGGCCGTCGTTTCGAACCGAAAGGCGGATGTCGAGGCCCTTGTGATTTCAGGCGATGTCGCAAAGTTTGCAAGCGGGGTTTCCGGCTCGAGCGAACAGTGGCAGACGCAGATCAAACAGGTCGATCGCCTCGACGCGAATAATGTACTGGTTGAGGCTAATCTGAACATCAAGATGCTGACCAGGGAGGCGGAAAGCGGGCTCGCTGTTTTTCGGCTTACCAAGGTCGGCGGCGTGTGGAAACTAAGCGGCGTAGATATGTTTGAAGTACGTTAAGGTCGAATCGTGATCTCATCCCCAATAGATCTAACTGAGAGAGCCCAAAAGGTTAAGCTCTTGCTGATGGATTGTGACGGCGTCCTGACCGATGGCCGTCTTTATTTTTCGGCAAGCGGCGAGTCTCTTAAGGTGTTTAACGTTCGCGATGGCCAGGGAATTGCAGACTGGCATAAGGCCGGTTTTGTTTCCGGCATTATTTCGGGCCGCGATGCCGCCGAGATCGTCGGGGCCAGAGCCCGGGAACTTGGGATGAAATACGTAAAGACCGGCTCGAGAGATAAGGTTGCCGATCTTACCGAGATCCTCAAAGATGCGGATGCTTCACCTGAACAGGTCGCTTATGTTGGTGACGATGTTGGTGATGTCGAGCTTATGAAGGTCGTCGGCTTTCCGGTTGCGGTCGCCGACGCTGTCAGTGCGGCAAAAAGCACGGCTGTCTACGTTACGTTGTCTCTGGGGGGCCACGGTGCCATTCGCGAGGTGACCGACCTTATTCTCAAGGCCAAACTCTTCCAGCCCTAGCCGGTCAGTAACCCTGCGTTCGCAAATTTATTGAGTTCCGCTTCGATCAGACTTGCGAGTCCCGTCTCAAAATCGGTTCTCTCAGCGTCCGGAACGTCAAACATTTCTTTCATAGCCTCCACGATCTGGCCCCGGTCCCTCGTTCCATCGAGCAGTGTGATGAGGGCACGACTCGCTTCATTTTCGGGCGTAAGATTGGCTCCGGTTAGAATCGTAACGCTGCTCCCCCCGTTTTCGATCTGCCATCGCGCAAAGGCACTAGCCTGAGGGAAGCTTCCGACCTCGATCTTGAATGCAGGCTGATATTTGCGAAGCCGTACAAATCCGGCAGAGAACAATTGGAAAATGTACGCTTTTGTCGTTGCGATGTCCTCGTCCGAGGCACTTTTCGGGTCGATCATCTCCGTAGCGTTTAATATAAGGTCCGAAAAGGCGGTGCCCCGAGCCGATCGATCGCTCAGGAAAGCGAGAGTTGCTTTCGTCAAAGGATGATTTATCTCAACCGCCGCGTTCCCTGGCCCGGCGAAACGGACTGACGATGTATCAGTCAGGTTTGGACTGGCGGTGTCGGCGACCATTTGCGACGAAACATATAATGACGACACGACGTCCGGGTCCGGATAATGATTCACGTCGATCTCGGCCCGGCAAAAAAGCGTACTCCTGAACCGGCGACACGTTATGAGATCTATTAACTGCTCTCGATGAAGAATATCGCCCTTCAACGACAGAAGAACTTCCTGGGCACGTGTGTCCAATCTCCCAATATTCGAAGAACTCGGATCGGACTCGGATAGGAACTGCATACCGATCGAGCCGATCATCTTCCAAAACTCGTGAAAATAAAAAGGCCGGCTCACAGGTGAGAAATCGTCGTGAAAAACATTTTCCCGTGTTCGATCGGCGATCTGCCCGATCTCTCGCTTTAATATCGCCTGATAAAGGCTGTCACTTTCGGCAGCGTCGCTGATCAGATCAAGAAATGCGATACCCTTATCGACTTTTTCGACCGGGTTCTCGATATCGCCGGCCCCAAAACGCATGATGCCCGACGTCATATCTCGAATATGACAGCCCGGATACGCGTTGTAGCTGATGTAGCCGATCCCGTTTGGGGCAAGAGACTCGCGATAGATCCGTAAAACATGACTTCGAACGTCGTCCGGAACCCAGGAAAACAGCCCGTGGGCGATAATAAAGTCGAATTGTCCCAGATCGGCGTAATTCAACTCAGTCACATCGGCTTGCTGAAACGTCGTATTCTCGACCTTAAGGTGACTGGCAGTGTTTCTGGCCTTATTAATATGGACTTGGGAGAGATCTATGCCGACGAATTCACTATTAGGCAGTGCGTAAGCGAATGAAAGAAGATTTGTCCCATCACCGCAGCCAAGCTCCAGAACGCGGCACCGTTCGGGGTGCGCGGTCGAAACACCCGCGATCGCACCCAGAGTGGACAGGCGGTCAGGATGAGTTTGCGGAAACGTAAAGCTAGGATATGGAACGGCGTCGTAAGTAAATTGATCACTTGCCATAGGACTGTTCGATCAGGAAAACCATCAAGCAAACATTACTGGAATATCAAATTGAATTGTGCCATAATTGCCGCATTCAAAGCACTATGCGGGTGTAACTCAATGGTAGAGTGTCACCTTCCCAAGGTGAAAGTTGCGAGTTCGAGCCTCGTCACCCGCTCCAGTCCCCATCCTAAGGAGAAAAAGCTATGCGACGACTCTGTTTGCTCACGATTGTTCTGTTTGTATCAATTCAATTTGCGATGGCCGCCGATGCCAAACTCGTTCGGTATCCGCATTACAATAACGGCCGGATCGTATTTAGCTATCTGGGAGACATCTGGACGGCAAATGAGAACGGCCAAAACATTCAACGGTTGACGGTTAATCGCGCCCGCGACGTATATCCGCGATTTTCACCGGATGGGAAATGGATCGCTCTTTCTAGTGACCGCAACGGAAATCTCGATATTTTTCTGATACCAGCTGAGGGCGGCACAGCAAAACAGCTTACATTTCATTCCGCCGACGATACAGTTTTAGGTTGGAAGCCCGACTCAAGCGGAGTGCTTTTTAGCAGCAATCGCGGCGAGGATTTTACGGCCCAGCTCTACGTCGTGAGCGTAAACGGCGGAATGCCGGAAAGAGCGGGAACCGACATGGGCGTGCAAGGGACATACTCACCTGACGGGCGACGCATTGCGTACAACCAAAAAGGACAGGTGTATTGGCGCAAGTATTATCGCGGCTCTTCTGCAAGCGATGTGATGATAATGGACGTCGCCTCCAAAAAATATACGCAAGCAACAGATTTTGACGGGCTCGACTCGTGGCCGATGTGGGGAAATGACGGTATATATTTTGTCAGCGACCGTGACGGCAATGGGCTCACGAATATCTGGAAGGTTGGGGACAACGGCGGAAAGGCGGACAAGATAACGGCGTTCAAAGCCGGCGATGTCCGCTGGCCCGCCATCAGTGGTGACGGTAAGGTGATCGTTTTTGAACACGACTTTGGTATCTGGAAATTGGATGTCGCCAGCAAAAAAGTGACACCGATCCCTTTGAATATAGCTGCAGAAACCGAAGAAAACTCAAGTGAGATCCGGACGTTTAGTTCGCAGGCCGACGATTACGACCTCGCTCCATCCTCTACGCGGGTTGCGTTCTCTATCCACGGCGAGATCTTTACGGCGCCTGTCGATGAAGGGGATCTGCGGCAGATCACCGATGGGCCTTCGCGAGACCGTTCGGTCGCGTATTCACCCGATGGCAAGACGCTTTCATTCGTTTCGGACAAAAGCGGCAGGGAAGAACTGTATTCCGTGTCGGCCGATGGGACCGGAGAGGCGAGACAGCTTACGGATATCGACACTTTAAAGATTGGCTATAACTGGTCGCCCGATTCCAAGGAGATCGCGTTTGTGACCTCCGATGGCCATCTTCGCAAGCTTGAAGTCGCGTCCAAAAAGGTCACCGAGTTGGAAACGTCAAGCTACGGCAATATCAGCACTCCGCAATGGTCTCCTGACGGCAAGTGGCTGACCTACTCAAAGTCAGATGCGACAAGGACCTCGGACATCTATCTCATCGCGTCTTCGGGAACTGAAAAAGAATCGCACAAGGTAACGTTTGATTCGAATAACGACAACAACCCGCGATTTTCTCCCGACGGCCGCAAACTTTTCTTTCACCGGATCGAAGCGACCGGCGGCAATACGGCGAATTCGGTCCAACTCTATTCTGTCGCCCTCGAAAAACTCGATCGTGACCCGGATGATGCGGAACAACGGGCCG
The DNA here is from genome assembly GCA_038245555.1 of Pyrinomonadales bacterium. Taxonomy (GTDB): domain Bacteria; phylum Acidobacteriota; class Blastocatellia; order Pyrinomonadales; family Pyrinomonadaceae; genus OLB17. The sequence continues at coordinate 52,984 of JBBRSH010000010.1, forward strand.
AAGCAGATCCAAATCAGGTCGTCGATGCGGGAGATGGAACGGCTCCTCAACGCAGGGCAACGGGAACTCGACCGCCGCCGCGAGAGATCAAGGTCGACTGGCCCGGCCTCAAGCGACGAACCAAGCAGATCACGCGAATGCCGTTCCCGGTTGGCAACTATGCGATCACTCCGGATAGCAGAACGATCGTCTTTGTGACCAGCGAGCCCGCAGGTTTGAACAACGTTCCCGTGATCTACTCGATCGGGGAAGACGGCAAGCGATTATCACGCATCCTTTCAGGCCAGGCGGCCGGCGGTGAGGATGGTGCTCCGGGCGGAGGTGGCGGCGGATTGGGTGGCGGTATCTCAGACCTTAATATCTCACGCGACGGACGGGCGGTATTTTTCACCGAAAGAGAGGGCATTTACTCAGTACCGATCGCCGCGGCTGCCGCCGCAACAGGTGGTCGCGAAGGAGCGCGTAAGCGGATCAGCTTCACCGCGAGGGTCAAGATCGACCGACCCGCTGAATGGGCCGAGATGTTCGACGATGCATGGCGGACTATGAAATACAGATTCTATGATCCGAAGATGCACGGTATGGACTGGGACGCGGCCCGTGCAAAATACCGGCCGTTAGTCGAGTCGGTAGGTGATCGGCAGGAGCTCCTGAACATCATTAACGAGATGATCGGTGAGCTCAACGCATCTCACACGGGTGCTGCACCGCCGCCGGGCGGTAATCAGGGCGGCGTTTCGACCGGCCATCTCGGTATCGAACTCGAACCGGATGCGGCGGCTGGACGGTACAAGGTGACCTATGTTTACGAAGACGGGCCCGCTGACAAGGACTGGGTAAAGGTCAATGTCGGTGATTACCTAATGGCTATCAACGGCAAGTCTGTTAAAGCGGGCGACGACTATTGGCAGCTTCTCAACAATCGGCTCAATCGCAAGGCAGAGGTGACATTCAATAATAAGGACTCCGACGACGGTGCATGGACCACTAGGATCGAGACCATTTCTCAGGGAGCCTACAGCAATCTCAGATACGAACGCTGGGTCAATGACAACCGAAAAAGAGTCGATGAGCTTTCGGGCGGGCGTGTGGGTGATCTTCACATTAAGGCGATGGACCAACCCTCGCTTCGCAGATTTGAAAAGGAGATACGCGAATATCGGAACAAGGAAGCTCTTGTGATCGATCAACGGTGGAACGGCGGCGGCAATATCGAGCAGGAACTGCTGGCTATCCTCGTCCAGCGCGAATATCAGGTCTGGCAGCCCCGCGGCACGATGCCAACAGGAAGGCCGTTCGCCGGGTTCTTCGGACCAAAGGTCGTACTTCAAAATTGGCGATCGGCCTCAAATGCCGAGATGTTTCCCGCGGGATTCCGAGCCCTTGGCCTCGGCAAGGTGATCGGCACTCCGACAATGGGAGCGGTGATCGGCACGGGCAGCTACTCGTTAATTGACGGTTCCACGGTCCGCACCCCTGGAACAGGAGTTTTTCTCGCAGATACCAAGCTGACAAATATGGAAAACTACGGAGTTCAACCGGATATTCGAATCGATAATTCACCTGCTGATAATCTGGCAAAGCGTGACCGCCAGATCGAGGCCGCCGTCGACGAACTCATGAAGGAACTCAAGAATGTGAAGAATCTCGCCGCGAAGAAGAATTGAAGCTAGGTCGGACCCAACGTCCTTGGGCTTCGGCCGGCAGGCGAGGGTAAAACCGTGGAGGGCATCACGCTACTAAGCGGCGGGTTGCGAGTTCGAGGCTCGTAACCTGCTCTGGCATGCGTCCTTATGGACATTGTCACGGGCACAATAATTGAACAATACGAAATACTCTCACGTCTCGGCGTGGGCGGTATGGGCGAAGTCTATCTCGCCGAAGACCACCAGCTTGGCCGCAAGGTCGCAATAAAATTCCTTCCGTCAAATCTCTCTGCTGACAAAGAAGCCAGGAGCAGGCTGATTCGCGAAGCGAGGGCCGCCGCGAAGCTCGATCATCCCAATATATGTGCGATCCATGCGGTTGGAGAGGAAGGCCGTTTTATCGTTTTACAGTACGTCAAGGGTGAAACTCTTAGGAGCCGCCTGGAGCGGGAATCGTTTCAACCGAGCGATGCTCTGGATGTCGCCGGCCAAATCGCCGAGGCTCTCGCCGAAGCTCATGCACACGGCATTATTCACCGGGATATCAAACCTGAAAACGTTATGCTCGCGGAACGCGGCAGGGTAAAGGTCCTCGATTTCGGCCTCGCGAAAGTCTTGCATAATCAAGCCGCGCCCGAATCCGAAGCGCCGACGATGAACTTGCTGAGTACGCCTGGGATGGTCATGGGCACTGTTCAGTATATGTCGCCAGAGCAAATGCGCGGCGAAATACTCGATCAGCGAAGCGACATTTTCAGTTTTGGAGTCGTGCTCTATGAACTGCTTAGCGGAAAGCGGCCGTTCGAGGCAGGGAGCACCGCCGAGATAATGGCGGCAATACTGACAAAACAGCCTCCGCCGCTGTATGATTCGCTATCAAAAATTTCGACACGCCTCGATGGGGTGGTACGGAAATGTCTCGAAAAGGACACGATCAACCGGTACCAAACTATTAATCACCTTATCCTGGATCTGGAACCGGTTTGTCGTGAATACGATACGGGGCTACACATTTCGAGTAACCAGGCCACCAAAATAGCGAGTCCGTTCAAAACCCCCTTGAATGGTTTGCAGTGGCTCAAATTCATCAGCGTAAGAAATTTGATAGCGGTAATTTTGTCGATCCTCGTCGTGGCAGGCGGCATATTTTTTCTGGCGATAAGGAACCAAGTTCCCCCGACGACGCCGGGCACAAAATATAGCAACTCACCTGGCTACGACTACTACATGCGGGGAAGAGTAAGAGTCAGTAGCGAAAACCGTGAAAGCAATGAGGGTGCGATAAAGATTCTTGAACAGGCCGTTGCGGCCGATCCTAATTTTGCGCCTGCGTACGCCGAACTTGCTCGAGCGTATAATATCAAAAGTTTTTATTACGCGACAGATGAAGAAAAGAAACAGGTAAACGAAGATGCCGAGGTAGCGGTAGAAAAGGCTATTTCACTGGATTCCGACTTGGCAGAGGCACATTTCGCCCGTGGCCTCATCCTGTGGACGCATGCCAAACATTTCCCGCACGAACAGGCCATAAGATCGTATAAGCGCGCGATTGAACTGAATCCTAATTTGGACGAGGCTCATCACCAATTGGCCGTTGTATATAACCATATCGGTCTGCGGGACAAAGCAACTGAAGAGCTTCAAAAGACGCTTGCGATAAATCCGAACAACACAATGGCGCGATTTCGGCTCGGGGCGGGACGAAGTATATCTGCCGGTAAGTATGAGGAAGCCCTTGCGGAACTCAAAAACATTCCGGTAGAAACCAATACCTCACTCGTGACCAGCTCGATCGCGTCAACGATGTTCCATCTCGGACGAACGGATGAAGCAGCAACTATCGTTGATGAATATTTGAAGATTTATCCAAATGACCCGGGCGGAACGATGACTGCCGTAAGAGCCATGTTGTTGGCTAAAGGCGGTAGACAGAATGAGGCCGAAGATGCCATTGCACATGCTATCGATCTCGGCAGGGGGTTTGGCCATTTTCATCACACGGCTTACCGCATCGGCGTTGCGTATGTTCTTATGAACAAACCGGAGCTGGCGATGAAGTGGCTACAAGATGCCGCAGACGACGGGTATCCGTGCTATCCGAATTTCGAAAGCGATGCGGATTTGAATAATTTACGTCAAGATGAGCGTTTCATCACTTTCATGTCGAAACTAAAGCAGCAGTGGCAACACTACAAAGATCTTTTCGCGTCATAAAGGCTTGTTCGCGAAAAACCTGCGAAATATGGACGTTGTCACAGGCACAAGAATCGACCAATACGAGATCCTTTCGCAGCTTGGCGAAGGCGGGATGGGCGAGGTCTATCTTGCCGAGGACCATCAACTCGGCCGTAAGGTCGCGATAAAATTCCTTCCTGCAAAATTTTCTGCCGACAGAGAGGCTAAGAGCCGCCTGATTCGCGAGGCGAGGGCGGCGGCCAAGCTCGATCATCCCAATATTTGTGCGATCCATTCGGTTGGTGAGAAAGGAAATAACAGCTTTATTGTTCTGCAATATGTGAAGGGCGAAACCCTGAGGAGCAGACTGGAGCGGGAACCGTTTCAACCGGGCGATGCTCTGGATGTCGCTGCCCAAATCGCCGAGGCTCTCGCCGAAGCTCACGCTCACGGCATTATTCACCGGGACATCAAACCTGAAAACGTCATGCTCACGGTACGCGGTCAGGTTAAGGTTCTCGATTTCGGGTTGGCTAAAATGTTACCTGATCAGGCGACCGAAACCGAAGCCGCGACGATCAATATGCTTAGCACACCCGGTATTGTCATGGGCACGGTTCCATATATGTCACCCGAACAGACTCGCGGCGAACGTCTTGATCAGCGAAGCGACATCTTCAGTTTTGGCGTCGTGCTTTATGCAATGCTTAGTGGAAAAAGGCCCTTTGATGCAAAAAGTACAGCGGAAATAATATCGGCGATCCTGACAAAGGCGCCCCCGCCGCTTCAAAATGCCGCAACATCGGTGTCTGGGCAGCTCGAAGATCTGGTATTGAGGTGTCTCGAAAAGAATTGCGATGCTCGGTATCAAACGATGAACGATCTGATCGCTGACCTGCGTAGCATTAGGGAAGATTATGCGAGCGGATCGACCGCGCCGTTCGAGTTGCCGTTTGAGCAGACGCCGACCGTCATTCTAACCGCACCGGCAAAAGTTCGCAGCAAATTTCTAAGACCCGTCGTCGTTATTCCAATTGTTGCGGGTATACTAGCCGTTGTCCTGGGTATATATCTATTTTCGTCGCGTTGGCCTTCTTCGACACCGACACAGGTCACGAAATCGAGCAACTCCGCAGGATATGATTATTATGTTCGGGGCAAGGTGAAAGTCGGTAGCGAGAACCGTGAAGATAATGCCGCTGCCATCAGCATGCTCGAGCAATCGGTCACGGCAGATCCGAATTATGCCGAGGCTTATGCCGCATTGGCACTAGCATATAACCTCAAGGCTTTTTTATTCGCTTCGGATGCGGAAAAAAGGCAATTGAATGAGGACGCCGAAGTAGCGGTGGAAAAAGCGCTCGCTTTGGATCCTAATTTAGCCGAGGGTCATTTAGCCCGCGGAATAATCCTTTGGACACCGGGTAAACGTTTTCCGCACGAACAGGCGATTCAGTCTTATAAGCGTGCTCTCGCTCTTAACCCTAATTTAGGTGAGGCACATCAAAGGCTTTCGGTGGTTTACTCACACATCGGATTGCTGGATGAGGCCCAGCAGGAAGTGAAAAAGGCGATAGACATAAATCCGAACAACACAGTGGCTCGATTCCGCGTGGGCGTTTACGACGTTTATCAAGGCAAATTTGAAGATGCGTTAACGGTTTTCAAGACCATACCTCGCGACGTTAACCCATCACAGTTCGACCGAAACTTGGCGGATGCCCTTTTTTATCTGGGTCGAACAGCCGAGGCAGAAGCGGTTGTCGAGGACTATCTCGCTAAATACCCTCAGGACGAGGGCGGAAATGTCACAAGTGTTAAGGCTATGCTTTTGGCTAAGGCGGGCAAACAACGTGAAGCCGAAGATATGATCCAACGAGCTATCGATATTGGCAAGGGTTTCGGACATTTCCATCATACTGCCTACAATATCGCATCGGCTTACGCGCTAATGAACAAACCGGAGCTTTCAGTGAAATGGCTTCAGGACACCGCCGACGATGGGTTCCCATGTTATCCCCTTTTTGAAAGCGACAAGAATCTGGATAATGTGCGAAAGGACGATCGGTTCATTGCTTTCATGTCGAAGCTAAAGCAGCAGTGGCAGCACTACAAAGATCTGTTCGGCTCATGAAGGCTTGTTCGCGAAAAACCTGCGAAATATGGACATTGTCACAGGCACTAGGATCGACCAATACGAAATCCTTTCGCGGCTTGGCGAAGGCGGGATGGGCGAGGTCTATCTTGCCGAAGACCATCAACTCGGCCGTAAGGTCGCGATAAAATTTCTTCCGTCAAAATTTGCCGCTGATAAAGAGGCTAAGAACCGCTTGATCCGCGAGGCGAGAGCGGCCGCCAAGCTCGATCATCCCAATATTTGCGCGATCTATTCGGTTGGTGAGGATGAGAATAACAGCTTTATTGTTCTGCAATATGTGAAGGGCGAAACCCTGAGGAGCAGACTGGAGCGGGAACCGTTTCAGCCAAGCGATGCTCTCGACGTTGCTGCCCAGATCGCCGAGGCTCTCGCTGAAGCTCATGCCCACGGCATTATTCATCGTGATATCAAACCGGAAAACGTCATGCTAACTGCACGCGGGCAGGTAAAGGTCCTCGATTTCGGGTTGGCGAAAGTAGTACATAGTCAGGCCGAGTCCGAATCCGAGGCAGCGACGATTAACATACTGAGTACGCCCGGGATGGTCATGGGCACTGTTCAGTATATGTCGCCCGAGCAAACGCGAGGCGAAATACTCGATCAGCGAAGCGACATTTTCAGTTTTGGTGTGGTCCTTTATGAATTGCTTAGTGGAAAACGCCCGTTCGACGCTAAAAGCACAGCGGAAACAATATCGGCGATCCTGACCGAGGAGCCGCCGAGGCTACGAAATTCGGTGCCCTTGGCGTCGGATCAGCTCGAGGATCTGGTAACAAAGTGCCTGGAAAAGAATCGCAAAGTTCGGTATCAAACGATAGCCGACGTGATCTCCGACTTGAAACAAGTTGGTGAGGATTATGCGAATGAATCCCCACCGCGGACATTCGTTAGGGTAACCGAGCAGACGCCTACCGTTATCATGACGGCTCCGGCAAAACCGCGCAGATTTCTAAAACCCGTCATTCTAATCCCGATCGTTGCCTGCATTGCGGCCGTTATCCTTGGCATATATTCATTTTCACCGCGTTGGTTTTCCTCGACCCCGACCCAAGTCACGAAATCGAGCAACGCCACAGCAAATGAACTTTACCTCCGTGGAAAAGTAAAGATCGGGAGCGAAAATAAAGAGAATAATGAGGGCGGGATCAAATTACTCGAACAAGCGATTGCGGCCGATCCTGATTTCGCCGCAGCTTATGCCGAATTGGCTAGGGCATACAGCATCAAATCATTCTATTTCGGTACGGACGAACAAAAGAAACAATTAAGTGAAGATGCCGAGGTAGCCGTAGCAAAAGCTCTCGTTCTAAATCCGGACCTGGCGGAAGCGCATTTAGCCCGCGGCCATATCCTATGGACGCATATGAAGGGTTTTCCGCATGAGCAGGCTATACAATCGTTCAAACGTGCTATTTTCTTAAATCCTCAACTCGACGAAGCTCATCATCAACTGGCACTTGTATATTTGCACATCGGCTTACTTGATAAGGCTTCGGAGGAGATAGACAAAGCACTGGCCATAAACCCGAATAATACAATGGCACGATATCGGGTTGGTGGAATAAATCTTCAGAGGGGTCGGTATGAAGAGGCAATTGCGGTCTACAAAAGCATCCCCCCGACGACCAATCCTGCCCTTTG